>NZ_NJGW02000006.1:0-258595 GCF_002216225.1 Pandoraea sp. CB10b_02 | reverse complement strand
CAACTGACGACGGGCACGCTGACGTTCTCGGACATCCAAAACCACTCCGACTACAGCGCGAACAGCTTTGGTGTGGGTGGTGGCTTCACGATGGGCAACGGCGGCGCGAATGAGCGCCGGACCGGACCTTCGTCCGGCAAGAACACGGGCGGCATCTCACCGATGCTGCCGCAGTCGGAAAGCGGAAGCGAGCGAGGAACGACGCGTAGCGGCGTAAGCGAGGGGACGATCACACTGACGAACGGCGCGAGCCAGACACAGGACCTCGCAAGTCTGAATCGCGATACTTCGAATCTGAACGAAACGGTGAACCGTACACCGGATCTGCAGAAACTACTGGGTGATCAGTCGCGATTGATGGCGGCTGCAACGGCTGCTGGGGAGGCAGTGGCGCGGGATATTGGGACGTATGCGGACAAAAAGAGAGAGGCGGCGCAAAAGCTGGCCGACGGCACGACCGATCCGGAGTTGAAGGCGCAATACCAGAAAGAGGCAGACGACTGGAAGGAAGGTGGGGACTACCGCGCGGCGATGCACGCGGCGGGTGGAGCGATTGTCGCAGGCCTTGGTGGCGGTAATGCGCTGGGCGGCGCGTTGGGTGCGGGGTTGACGTCGAAGCTGGGCGGGGTGCTGAACGAACTGAGCGACAACATTCAGAAGGCACGTCCGACGGGCAACAAGGATATCGATCAGGCATTGGCGCAGATCGTGGCGACAGGCGTTGGCACTGTGATTGGTGCGGCGGCTGGAGGGAGTTCCGGCGCGTTCACAGGGTTTAACGTCGATCGCTTTAACCGGCAGTTGCATCCGGATGAGAAGGTGCTCGCGCGGAGAATCTTAGAAGATGCAGAGAGTCGCGGCATAGTCAATCCGGATGGTTCACCGATTTCGCTCACGCAGATAGAAAGCACCATGCGTGCAGCTAATAACAGTGCCTATGGAGAAAGCGCTTGGACCGGTGCCGTAGTGAAACTCAATGCCGACACGAAGGCCAGCGAGGTTTACGATAACGAAGGCATGCGCGTATACAGTGACGCGTCCGGTAACAAATATCTCGTTCAGGACGCTGCGATGCTGGCACCGCCTCTTGACGCGCTGCGCGACTTGGTCTTGGCGAGTACGGGAGGGGGAAGTTCGCCGTACAGTTGGAATGTGCCGTCGTCGCAAGCGGTACAGACCAATGGCTCCTCGTCGAAGATTGACCCCTATGGACCGTTTTCACCGGGGTGGAATATTGGTGACAATTCAGCTGGGTTTCAACGGCCGGGTATCCCTTTGCCCGATTACATCACGGCCAGCGGCAACGCCTTGGGTTTGGCGGGAGCAGTCACGTTGAACCTACACAACGGTCAAGTATTTATCGGAGGCGGTGGTTCTGTGCCAGCGGTGTTAGGCGCGAGCGTTGGATTGGGGTGGCTACCGTCGGTCTATGGGTCGCCCAAAAATGAAAAAGCATGGAATACAAATCAACTTCTCGAGGGAGGCGCCTACACGGCAGCGGTCTGTGCCTATGGCGCCTGTGTCGGTGCGAATCACGCTATCGGCGGAAGTACGGCTGTCGAGATCGGTTTGGGAGTTGGTGCACCGACAAAAGCGATAAATCTCGGTGGAAGTGCGGGAACAGGGGTGTCTTTGCCAATGTTCAAAATTCCTATGTCGCAATAGTTGAATCATGTTGAATAAAAAACTCTTTAAACACTATGCAATATCACTAGGGGTAGTGTTGTGGCTGTTCGTCGTCATTTTTGCGATGGGGAAAAATCCATCAACGACCGATGCAAGTGCGAAGATGACGATGATGAAGGCGGATATGGCGCGGATGCTCGCAAACGGAGGGGATGTTATTTATCGAAATGAGAGCGCGAAGTTCGGCGGTGCGCTCTTATCGATCATGATCCGCAAGGCGGCATGGACGGAGCGGCTTCGGGATATGTACATCGAAACTCTTGTGGGTCTCGGCTGGCGTCAGACCCAAACCGGCCCCGCTACTTTCTGTAAAGGGGGCGTGATTGCGGAGATTCACCCAAGCGTCGAAGACTACAAGGGCGTGCCAGTAGTACTTATCGGCATGATGTACGACGCCACGACAATTAACTCGTGCAAATAGTCAACATGTAGGAGCACATCTACTGCCTCAGGAAGTGCTTGATTCAATCGGCAGTCCAGTCGCCTCGCTGATCCCCAGCTTACGGCAAACCTCTTCGACCTTCGTACCTAGCTCCGCTTGCTTCAACGCAAACGCGCTCTGTGCTTTCGTGAACTTGCTCGTCTTCATGGCATGTCTCGCGTCTCAAACGGGCAAAATCATGCCGGATTTTCTACTTTTCAGCGGTACTGTTTTATGGGGCAGGGGCAGAAATTATATTATGGATTTAATTGATGGAATTCAAAATTGGGAATGGAAAAAACCTTGGTGTTGGTGTATTCGTATTTGTACTTGCTTGCTGATTTTGGATTTTTTGCGATTGAAATTCTCTCGAAATTCTGTATTGATTCTATTGTGGTGATTTAGTTTTATTAAAAATCAATCAAATGAGATAATTAAAAATAAACCGATTCAATGATAATCATGCTCTCTGATGTTCGCCAATAGAAAAAAGCAAATGAAAAATCATGGTATTTAAAAATTCTAGATCTTGAGCGCCTATCGAATAGCTGTGTCAGCGATGAGCAGAACGCTTCGTGCCGAATGAGCTCGTCAAGAACGGCGCCGTCGGCAACGTCCCGATACGCCACCACCGCCGCACGCACTTGCGCGGCCACGGGGAGACGTCGAGCCCACGGTATACTTCGGGATTCCCTGAGGGGCGCAGGAACCCTGCGCCGCGGTAATTGGCGACGTCGGCAACCCGCCCAAGGGGGAGCGCTACAGTGATGGTCCGCAGTGACGCCACAACCTTGCGGCTCGGCGAAACCGCCGGTACAACCATCCCGCCGTGGAATCGGAGTTGCAGCCGAAGTCATCGAAAAGCAGGACGGGAATCGAAAAGGCCTTTGATTTTTCAGGCTCTTTTCGTATCCAGGGACCAAAACAACCCCTCTCGAACCAGGCATGAAAATCACGCGGTCGCCTGGGTCACGGCGCCGCGTGACGCATATCAGCTCTTAAGGAAAACAACTTTGGCACTATCGGAACACGACCCGCACCCCGAGGGCGGAAAAGCCGGGGCATCGGCTTCGTCCGAATTGCGCCGTGCGCTGTCGGCGCGACACCTGACAATGATTGCGGTGGGCGGGTCCATCGGAACGGGCCTGTTCGTCGCCTCCGGCGCCACCATCGCCCAGGCGGGGCCGGGCGGCGCGCTGCTTGGTTACGTGCTGATCGGCGTCATGGTCTACTTTCTGATGACGAGCCTCGGCGAGCTGGCCGCCGCGATGCCCGTGTCCGGCTCCTTCTCCACCTACGGCGCGCGCTACGTGGATGAGGGCTTCGGCTTCGCGCTGGGCTGGAACTACTGGTACAACTGGGCCGTCACCGTGGCGGTGGATCTCGTCGCCGCGCAGCTCGTCATGGCGTACTGGTTCCCGGACGTGCCCGGCGTCTATTGGAGCGCCCTCTTCCTCGCCATCACCTTCGGGCTCAACGCGCTATCCGCACGCGGTTTCGGCGAAGCCGAATTCTGGTTCGCGCTGATCAAGGTCGTCGCGGTGCTCGCCTTCGTCGCGATGGGCGTGATGATGCTGCTGGGCATCATCCGCGGTGGCGAGAGCGGCGGGCTCGTCAACTGGACGGTCGGCGACGCGCCCTTCGCCGGCGGCTTCGCCGCCCTGATCGGTGTGGCGATGGTGGTCGGCTTCTCGTTCCAGGGCACGGAACTCATCGGCATCGCCGCGGGAGAATCGAAGGATCCGGCGCGCAACGTGCCGCGCGCGGTGCGTCAGGTGTTCTGGCGCATTCTGCTGTTTTACGTGATGGCGATCCTCGTCATCGGCCTGCTGATTCCGTACACCGACCCTCACCTGCTGCGCAACGAAGTCACCGACGTCAGCGTGAGCCCCTTCGCCCTGATCTTCGAGCGCGCGGGGCTGTTGGGCGCGGCATCGGTCATGAATGCCGTGGTGCTCACCTCCGTGCTGTCGGCAGGCAATTCGGGCATGTACGCGGCCACCCGCATGCTCTACAGCCTGGCGCGCGACGGCAAGGCGCCGCGGTTCTTCAGCCGCGTGTCGCGCAACGGCGTGCCGCTGCGGGCGCTGCTCGCCACGGCTGCGGTGGCCGCGCTGTGCTTCTTCACGTTCGTGTTCAGCCCGAACGCGGTCTACATCTGGTTGCTCAACACCTCCGGCATGACCGGCTTCATTGCATGGCTCGGCATCGCCATCAGCCACTACCGCTTCCGTCGCGGCTACGTCGAACAAGGCCACGATGTGTCGGGCCTGCCATACGTGTCGCCCTTCTTTCCGTTCGGCCCGATTTTCGCCTTTGTCCTGTGCCTGATCATCACGCTCGGCCAGAACTACGAGGCGTTCCTGCAGGACAGGATCGATTGGGGCGGCGTGGTCGCGACTTACATCGGCATTCCGCTGTTCCTGCTGATCTGGGCGGGTTACCGACTGGTGCGCCGGTCGCGTTTCGTGAAGTACGGTGAGATGACATTCCCGATCGCGAAGCCGCGCACGCCTGGTCAATCGCAGCCGCGCGCAGCGGCGCTCGAAAGCCTGCGCAGAGAGGGCCCGCAATGAGGGCGCAATGAAGGCGCAATGAAGGCACAGCGAGGGCACGTAATGGCGATGCTGGCAAGCAGTCCCATGAGCCCCCGGCCTATGGGGCTTCGGGCTAGTGGCAGGACGAGCGACGGTTGCGCTGCGGCCTGCCGTCAAAACGGCGCCGTCACCATCAATCTGACCCCTTGCTGCAGCCCGCCCATGCCGGTGGTCGCGCTGTAGTCGAGGCCGAACACCAGCGCGCGAGTGCTGAGCTTCGCGCCCACGCCGATTTGCACGCGCTCACTTCCATAGGGACTGCCCGGGACGAAATACACCGGCCCGCTGGATGCGAGATCCGCATAGGCCAATCCCGCCAGGCTTTGCCCATTGAAGTCGTGCTGCAATTCGACGCGCAGGTATGGCGCGAGCGTGCCGATGCGCGTGGCCTTCGCGAAGCCCGCACGCACGCCCAGCGTCCCGGACAGCGTATTCACGTTTTGCTTGAAGTACGTCAGCGCATTGAGGCCGGCGCCCGTCTCGCTGTATTGATCGAGCGTCGAGCGCGACGCCGTCAAACGCCCGTATGGCGAGAACAACCACGCGTCGCTGCGATATTCATAGCCCGCCGAGAGCGAGCCAAAGAACTGCTGGCCGTGGCGCTTACCCGTCGCGTAGTCGTTCGCATCGATCACCCAGCGTCGCGAATCGAAGCTCAGCGTGCCGAACCCGGCCACGGCATCGATGAACAACGCCCGGGTCGGGCGGAAGCTCGCATACAGCGCGCCGCTGTAGCTGTCGCCCGTGCTGCGCGTTCCGGAACTGCCGACGTCGGTCGAGTCGTGACCGTAGCCCACGCCGGCCCCCAGCGAGAACTGGTCAGAAAACCGGTAATCCGCGCCCATCGTCACGCCGCCCGTCGTGAAGCGAAATCCCGAACGTTGCGCGGCGGTGTTTGCGAATCCGAAGTCCACCGTCCCCGCCGTCCAGAACGCAAAGCGCCTATCCTCGTTCGCTCGCGGCCCCGGCAGATTCGGCGCACCGCTGTCGCCCGCGCCGATACCGCTCGCTCCCACCGACGCATCTCGCAACCCCTGCAACCCCTGCAACCCCCCCAGCCCGGCGCCGTTCGCCCCGGCGAGGGCCGTCGGACTGACGTTGCCGCGCAGGCAGGCGTCGCGCGCCGAAATGCCCGCGACGTCGTCACAGGGCGACGCATCTCGCCCGCGTCGCGCGTTGGGCAGAACCACGTTCAGCCCGTTGCTCGATGGCGCGCGTCCCGTACCGTGCAGTGCTTCGAGACGCGAGTTGTAGTTCCCGATCTGCGTCGTGGCGAATCGCCGTGCCGTTTCCACCTGCGCACCGATCAGCCCCGTGACATCCGGATCGGCCGACGGGTCGCGGCGCGCTGCCACGGTGACACGTGCCGTCGCCGGGGCCGATGTCGCATTGGCGTTCGATAGTGTGTAGGTGAGGACCGCCGTGCCGGCGAAGGCCGCCGCCGGCGCGAAACGCAGCCGATAGCTGTTGCCCGTCGGCGCGACCGGCGTGGCGACGATCGTGGCGGTGCCCGCATTGGCCGGCGACACCGACACGACGTTCGCGCCGATGAACGGCCCGCCCAGTGCGCCGCCGGTGATGTCGATGTCGGCGATGCCGTTGGCCTCGATCGTCGCCTGCAGGTTCGACGCCGGCACAGGCACCGCCGAAACCGCCACGGTCACGGCGATAGGCGCTGACGTACCGAAGGCATTGGTGAGCGTATAGGCAAAAGATACGTTTCCGCTCGTGGTCGCGCCCGGTGTATACACGATGTCCTCGCCATTCACGATGGCCGTGCCGCTCGAAGGCGGTGTGGAGATCGCCACGCGCGTGAACGGTCCGCCCACCGCATTGGCCGTCGCGCGGATGGTGACCGGCGTGTTCGGTGCCGTCCGCGCCTGCACGGCGGGCGCAGACGGCACCTGATTCGAAGTCGCCGGGTTGATCGTGAGCGGCAAGGATTTCGTTGTGGAAAACGGCGCGCCGGGGCCGGTCGAACTGTCAGTGACCGTGATGGTGACGTTGTAGGGCCCGCCGGCTTGCGTCGGCGTCCCGGCAATGGCGCCATTGGAGATGCCCAACCCCGAAGGCAGACCGGTGATGGCGTAGTTGTAGGGCGCGGTGCCGCCGCTGATGGACAGCGGCTGATTGTACGGCTGCCCGACGGTGCCGGTGGCCAGCGCGGTGGTATTGATCGTCAGTGTCGGCGCCACCGCCGTGTAGGTGAAGCGATCGTTGCCATTGAGGTCGCTCGTGCCGCCGGCGGACGTCACCGTGATATCGACCGTGCCACTGCCGGGCGGCGACGTCACCGTGAGCCTCGTCCCATCGCTGACCATTACGTTGGTTCCCGGGGTTCTGTCGAACAACACGCTGGTGACATCCACGAAATTGGTGCCGGTGATCGTCACGGTCGTCCCGCCCGTTGCGGGGCCGGACGCCGGGGAGACTGCCGAGACGGTCGGTTTGCCCACAAACGTGTATGCGGCGACCATCGAGGTTGTGTCGCCCGGTACGGCAACGGTGACGGTCGCCGGCCCCACCGCCTGTGGCGGCGTGGTCGCGGTGAGGTGCGACGCGTCGACAACGTCGACATTCGTGGCGAACGCGCCCCCGAAACTCACCGTCGTTGCCCCTGGGACGAATCCGCTGCCCGTCAGCGTGACCTGCGTCTGGCCGGCCGAAGGTCCGCTGCGGGGAGAAACCGAGTCGAGCTGCACGGCCGCGACGGCCGATGACGCACTCGAAAACATCAGTACGGCAAGCACGGCGCGAACCCCGTTGCGCCAGGACGCGGGCAGTCCGCCGCGAATATTCATTCTTGTTTCCCCGATTTGCTGACTTCGCTCACGTCGCGACCGGCGCCGACGAGGTGCCGCCGCTGCCGTGTCCTGGTATACGCCCAGACCGTTGCCGTTCGATGAATGTTTTCTAGTGCTGATCAACGCAGGCAAGTTGCGCGAAAGGTTAAAAAAGCTTCAATCCCGCGTCAAGCGCCATGCGGGCCACATCGGTCATCCCGCGAGCCTCGTTGCGGGTCATCACCGAGGTTTTTCGCGCCTTTATGCACCTTTATGCGCCTTTATGCACGTTTGTCGCGGCTGCCGTACCGGCCCGCGCGGTCATCGGCTTCGTATCGCCGTGCAAATATAGCAGTGCAAAAAAGCCCCATGCGTCTCTCGACCACGGGGCGTGACTGCAAGGCGGTTTTTTTCGGCCGGACGACTAGTGACTGATCATCCAGGGGCGCCCGGCCGCTCGCCTGAGGCTAATATGCCCGTGCACCGGCGCGCAGCCGAGGATCGAATACGCCTGCGCTCGCGTTGCGGCAAACGGCGGATTCGCCAGCGGCGGCACGCGCTCAGGCGCCGTGGCGATGAGCCCGGTCTCGCGCGCGTTCCACGTCTCGAGCAACTTGGGGGCGGGCAGGCAGCCGATGAGCACGGGGTGAATCATTCCCGCAAAGCTCACACCGGGCACATGGCGCGAACTCGTGTACAGCCCGTGGAAATCCCATATCGATTTTTGCGCGTGCGGGAAGTGCTCGGTCAGAAACCCGCCCCCGTTCGTCTTCGAAAAGAAACCGTTGAAGCCCCATTGACTGTCCGGCCTGGCGCCAATGTCGAGCAGATCGACCACGAGCAGACCGCCCGGTTTCGCGCCGCGCACACCCACCGGACCCGACAGGAAATGGACGATCGACAGATCGATGTCGCGCACGTCGTCGGCGCTGTCGTCGTTCTTGATGAAGCCGCCGGTCCAGTCATAGGTACAGGCAATGCGTGGCACGGAGGGGCGCGGAATTGCCAGCGTTATGCATTTCCCTTTGCACGACTTGCCATCGCAGCACAACCTGCCGAAAGCCCCATCGGAATTTCCGTATTTTTGCCGTACTGGCGCCCATAAATGGTGCAAAATGCTGTTCCGCCCAAGAACAAGCGCCATTGATTGGCCTCCGAAATGAAATATCAATCACTTGACGAGTTCCTGCGCTCCACCGCCGAGCGCAATCCCGGTCAACCGGAGTTCCTGCAGGCTGTCACGGAGGTGATGGAAAGCCTGTGGCCCTATATTTCGCAGCATCCGAAGTATGCCGAGCACGGCCTGCTGGACCGCCTGGTCGAACCCGAGCGCATCGTCATGTTCCGCGTGTCGTGGGTCGACGATCATGGCGACGTGCAAGTCAATCGCGGCTACCGCATCCAGCACAGCTCGGCCATCGGCCCGTACAAGGGCGGCCTGCGCTTGCACCCGTCGGTCAACCTGTCGATCCTCAAGTTCCTCGCGTTCGAGCAGACCTTCAAGAATGCGCTCACCACGCTGCCCATGGGCGGCGGCAAGGGCGGTTCCGATTTCGACCCGAAGGGCAAGAGCCCCGGTGAAGTCATGCGCTTCTGCCAGGCGTTCGTGACGGAGCTGTTCCGCCACGTCGGCAGCGACACGGACGTGCCCGCGGGCGACATCGGTGTCGGCGCTCGCGAGGTCGGGTTCATGGCCGGCATGATGAAAAAACTCTCGAATCGCGCGGACTGCGTATTTACCGGCAAGGGCCTGTCCTTCGGCGGCTCGCTGATTCGTCCGGAAGCCACCGGTTACGGCACCGTCTACTTTGCCGAAGAAATGCTCAGGCGTTCCGGTCGCGGCTTCGACGGCCTGCGCGTGAGCGTGTCCGGCTCGGGCAACGTCGCGCAGTACGCCGTCGAAAAAGCCATGGCGCTCGGCGCCAAGGTCGTCACGGTGTCGGATTCGAGCGGCACGGTCGTCGACGAGGACGGCTTCACGCCGGAGAAACTCGCCGAGCTGATGGACGTGAAGAATCATCACTACGGCCGCGTGAGCGACTACGCGCAGCGCACCGGTCTCACCTTCCTGGCGGGCCGGCGGCCATGGCACGTGCCGGTCGACGTCGCACTGCCCTGCGCCACGCAAAACGAGCTGAACGACGACGATGCCGCAACGCTCATCGCCAACGGCGTGATCTGCGTCGCCGAAGGTGCCAACATGCCCTCGACCAACGAGGCGGCAAAACGCTTCGAGGGCCACGGCGTTCTGTACGCGCCGGGCAAGGCGAGCAACGCCGGCGGCGTTGCCACGTCGGGGCTGGAGATGAGCCAGAACGCCATGCGCATCTCGTGGCCGCGCGAGGAGGTCGATGCGCGCCTGCACGACATCATGCGCAGCATCCACGAGGTGTGCGTACACCACGGACGCCGCGCCGACGGCTCGGTAAGTTATGTGAGCGGCGCCAACGTTGCCGGCTTCGTGAAGGTGGCCGACGCCATGCTGGCGCAAGGCGTGATCTGAGGGAACGGCGCGAAGCCGCCGGTCCGGACCGGCTCGGCCGGCCTGGCGCGGGGCAGCGACTCGCCCCGGCGCCGGGTAAAAAAAAACGCCGACGCAGCGGCGGAAAGAGGGAGCCTCCACGTGCGGTATCGCGGTGTCCCATCTGTTGCATGAACCTTATCGTTTCCCGAGCAATTGCCGTTCCAGGGCGGCGCGCGTCCGGCGGCGCCAGGCGCGGCGCTCGGGGGCCACGCGGAATTACAACGATATGCAGAAAATTCGCGGCAGACGGGCTGTCATGCCGCGTCCGCGCGTGCGCCAGGATTCGGCACGGAAACTGCTGACATCACCAAAGCAGCGACCCGACGCATTCTCTGGAGCACGACCATCATGACGAATCCACGCAAGAAGGGCTATCTACTTCCGGACGAGCCGGGGGACCCGCGCAGCACCACCTCGTCGGGAGACGGCGGACCGACCCCGATGACGCACTCCTCGTCGCAGCATCCGAGCGGCGATATCGGCCCCGGCGGCCAGGGGGCGCCGGAATTCGGCCGACTCCAGTCGCGCGTGAGCGAGGCGCTGCGCGATCCGCCCGACGGCCGCTATGCGTTTGTCACGTTCAAGCTCTCGGACGGGGAAGTCACGCTGGACGGATGGGTCGCACACGCCGATTTGCGCGACGAGCTCATGCGCACCATTCGCGCCATTCCCGGCGTCACGGACGTCGTTTGCAACATCGGTATCGGCGGCTGACGCCCGCCGCCGCCCGCGAACCGACCCATATTGCGAGGGAGAACGCCCATGAATCGCCCGACATCGGACGACGCTCGCGAGACCCGTGATACCCACGGTGCGCGCGGGGCGCCAGTGTCCCATGACCCCCACGACGCCACGCCCTCGGAGGACGAGCGCATCGACTATCGGCTGCTTCACGAAGACGGCGATGAAGAGACGATCGGCACGCACCACGGACGCATAGGCAACGGCTACTGGCCTGCGCATCACGAGTGCGACGAATACGCGCCGGTGGAGCCTGTCTCCGACGGTCTGTCGACAACCGGTGACGACAGTGAGGTCGAGCGTCGCGCGCGCACGCAGCCCCGCGGCAAGCGCGTGTCGGACCCCGAGCTGACGCCCACATGGGAAGGGCTGGAGGACGATAAACCGTAATGGCGCCGATGGGGCGCACGTCGGCGCAGGCTCGCCCGCGGACTTACCGCTTCGGCGAGACTTTTTTCTCGAGCGCCTGCGCCATGCCGTATTCGCGATTGAGCGTCGTGAGCGCGGAGGTCGCGAACTTCCGGATCTCGGGTATCTGACCGCTCTTGGCCTCGTCCTCGTACACGAGAATGATCTTGCGCAGCGCGGCGGCTCCCGCGATCGACAGGTAATGCCGGTCGACGGTGGCGAGTTGCGTGTTCGCCATCTCGTTGAGGTCGGACTGCCGCGGCGGCGCGTCCGGCGTCTGGATCGAATGCCGCACGCCCAGGCTGTGGAGCGCCTCGGCCAGCTTCTCGTGCTCGAGGCCCATCCGCCCGGCGTAGGCGCGGATTTCCGAGTTTTCCGTCTCGTTCGCGATGACGCGGCTCGCCGCGATCTGATCCCGGCTGAAGCCCACGGCCGCGGCGAGGAATTCACCGTCCATGTCCGTCGCGCTGCGGGCCTGGCCCTCGTCGGTGGTCGCCGGCGACATCGCGTCGTCGCGATGGCCCGCCCCAAGCCCGCTGCCCGCCGCAAAGCTCTGGGTGCAGGCGCCCACGGTCAAGAGCGCGAGCGCCATCGCGCGCCCCGCGCAAAGGCGCCATCGTCCGGCGTTGCCGGCCAGCACCCGATGATTCGCTCGCATGGGGTCTCCCGTCGTCTGGAACGGCGCCGTGGTGGCGCCCACGTCCGGACGCAGCAAGTTGCATGCCGGGCGCGCCGCGTGGCCGAACGTGCTGGAGAATCAGCGTCTCTTGCCGCGCCACGCGGGTCACCGGGTGCAAATTGGAAAAAGTTGTACCGAAGCATTGAAACGGCGGGCCCCCGCGCCATGCCGTTCGCGCCACATCGGCAACACGTCGGGAATGCATCACGAATGCACCGGAAATCCGCCCGAGGGCGTCGGCGGGTATGTCCCTTGCTTGGCATCGACTCTCCGGACTCATTTCGCCCAAGGCCGTGGACGTCAAGGAATTCGTCGATCTGTACATCCGCTACTGGATCATTCCGTTGTGGCTGCTCGCGGGCTTCGCCGACTGGATGTGCCACCGCCGCACGCACATCGAGCGCAATGCGGGTGCGCGCGAGTCCGTGCTGCATCTCGCGCAGATGCTCGAAGTCGGCATCCCGCTGCTGGTGGCGCTGGTATTCAGGATCAACGTGACGGTGATGGCGATCATGGTGCTCGGCCTGATCCTGCACGAGATCACCGCGCTGTGGGATGTCAGCTACGCGAGACAGCGCCGCGAGCTGACGGCGTTCGAGCAGCACGTCCACAGCTTCCTGGAACTGCTGCCGATCACCGCCGTCACGCTCGTCATCGGCGCCAACTTCGATCAATTGCGCGCGCTGCCGCCCGAGCCGGCCGGGGATCGCTTCTCGCTGACGCTGAGCACGACATCACCGGGCTACCTTGCCGGCGCCCTCTCGGCAGCCGTCCTCCTTGCCGGTATTCCCTATTGCGAAGAACTGGTTCGCTGCCTGCGCTACCGGGCCCGCCAAGCGCCCTGCCGGCAGCCGGACCGGCAATGAGCGGAATCCGGGCCTCACGCGGTGCCGGTCTTTTCGTCGTGGGCGCCGTCGAGACGGTTGTACAGCGTCTTCAGACTGACCTCGAGAATCTCCGCGGCATGAGCCTTCACGCCGCCGCACTTCGCCAGCGTGGCGTTGACCAATGCGCGATCCAGCGCTTCGAGCGTGGATTCCACCGGCAGGACCACCGTATCGTCGGATGCGATGGCTTCGTCCGCCTCCAGCATGGCGGGGCGCGGCAGCGACTCGATGACGTCGCCTTCGGTGAGGATGTGGGCGCGTTGCACGAGATTTCGCAGCTCGCGAACGTTGCCGTCCCAGGAATAGTCGCCCAGCGCGTCGAGCGCACTCTGCGAAAACCGCATTCGGCGGCCGCTGCGCTCCGAGAACTCGTGCAGAAACGCGTTGGCGAGCATGGCGATGTCGTCGCCGCGCTCGCGCAACGGCGGCATGGTAATGGGGAACACGTTAAGGCGATGGAAAAGATCCAGACGGAAGGTGCCGCGCTCGACCGCCGCCTCGGGCGCCACATTGGTGGCGGCGACGATTCTCACGTCGACTTCGATTTCCTGATTGCCGCCAAGCCGTGTCAGGCGTCCCGTCTCCAGCACGCGCAACAGCTTGACCTGGGAGGCCAGCGGCATTTCCGTGACTTCGTCGAGAAAGAGCGTGCCGCCGTGGGCGCGCTCGAAGAAGCCCTTGTGTTGACGATCCGCGCCGGTAAAGCTGCCCCGGTCATGCCCGAACAGCTCGCTTTCGACCAGGTTCGCGGCGATCGCGCCGCAGTTGACGGCGACGAAAGGCCCCTTGCGGCGCAGGCTCAGGTCGTGAACGGTCTGCGCTGCGAGTTCCTTGCCGGTGCCGGATTCTCCCGTGAGCATCACCGACGCCTCGCTCGGCGCCACGCGCGCAATGGCTTCATAGATTTTCTGCATCGCCGGCGAACTGCCGAGCATGCGGCCGAACCGGCCGAGACGCTGCAGTTGTGCGCGTAGATCGGCAATCTCCGCGCGAAGCTCGTCGGTGCGGGGCACGCGCGCGAGGATCGAGTCCAGACGCTGCACGTTTATCGGTTTTTGCAGATAGTCGGCGGCGCCGTGGCGCAGCGCCTCGATGGCGGACTCGACGCTGGCGTTCGCCGTCATCGGCACCATCTCGACGTTCAGCCCGCGCGGCACGGCGTCGAACAGTTCCAGGCCGTTGCCATCGGGCAGGTTCAGCTCCATGAACACCACGTCCGGCACTCTGCTGCGGATCTTGCATCGGGCTTCGGCGAGCGTTGCTACCGCATCGTTCGCGAGCTGTTGTGCATTGGCTGCGGCGCCGAGCATCGTGCGCGTGGTTTCGTCGCCGTCAACGATCAATACATAAGGCATGAGTGCTCCGCGTTTCGTATACGAACTATATCGTTGTGCGAGACTTCGTATCTAAGTACAGTCAGATCCGAACGCGCCAATAAATCGTTTCTATCCCGCGGCAGCGGTCGAGAAAAAATATCGATGTAACTAGCTCGCATGTTGGGCCTCTCTATGATTAAGCTGTGCTTCCCTTTGCGATTTACAACTGATGGTCGAGTTCTGGGAGGAATCGATGCTGAAAGTTGGATGCGCCGAGCACCGTTTGATCGGTGAATCGTCGGCGATATGCAACCTGAGAGCGACGATCGAACGATTGGCGCCCACCAACGCGAGCGTGCTGATCGTCGGTGAAACCGGTAGCGGCAAGGAAGTCGTTGCGCGCTATCTTCATGAGAAGGGCCTCAATTCCGCCGGCCCGTTCGTTTCCGTCAACTGCGGCGCCATTCCGGAGGATCTCGCGGAATCGCTGTTCTTCGGCCACGAGCGCGGCAGCTTTACCGGCGCGCATCGCACCAGCGCCGGATATTTCGAGGCCGCGGCCAGCGGCACCGTCCTGCTCGACGAGATCCAGGACATGCCCGCTGGCCTGCAGGTCAAGCTGCTGCGCGCGCTCGAGACGCGCACCGCGTTTCGCGTGGGCGGCACCGAGCCGGTGGCGTTCAATACGCGCATCATCGCCGCCACCAACGGCAACCCCGCGCAAGCCACGCGCAAAGGCAAGTTCCGGGAGGACCTGTTTTTCCGGCTTGCCGCTTTCACGGTGTCGGTGCCGCCCTTGCGGCGGCGCGGCAGCGACGTTTTCGTGCTGGCGGAAATGAAGTTGTCCGAACTGAATGGAAAATGCGGGACGTCGAAATCATTTTCGAAGCGCTCGCTGCAAATCCTCGGCCGGTACCATTGGCCCGGCAACGTGCGCGAACTGCACAACGCGATCGAGCGCGCGTTCATTCTCGCCGACGACGAACTCGAGCTCACGCCCGCACCGGGGCCGAGTGCGAAGGCCATCTTCGAGGGCGGCATGGTGTCGATCCCGGTTGGCGCTCCGCTGTTCGAGGCGCAGCAGTTCATGATCGCGTCGGCGCTGCGCCATTTCGGCGGGGACAAGCCGGCCGCGGCCAGGTCGCTCGGCATCAGCCTCAAGACGCTGTACAACCGCCTGGGCCGCCTGGCGCCCTCGGACGCCGCGCAGTAGGACCCCGCGCAGCAGGGCGCTGCGCAGCGGGCCCCTTCGCAGTCGGGCGCTCCGTCGCGGGGCACATGGCGCGAATAGCACGAATGGCGCGAATGGCGCGAATGTCCCACGTGCGGCGCGCTCGCGCCGCGCACATCGTCGCAACGCGCCGCCTCAGTGCCGCCTCAGTGCCGCCTCAGTGCCGCCGCGAGATCATCTTCTCTCGTGACTGCTCGGCGCGCGCTGCGCCGATCGCGGATTCCACATGCTTTCTTTCCTCCGGCGGCGGCAGCACGGCCGGATAGCCCAGCGTGTCGATCCAGAGTTCGCGGGCCCAGCCCATCGTGTGATACAGATGGTGGTCCTCCTCGGTCTCGACCGCCGAGACGGCGTCCTGCAACACCTGCTTGAGATCGCCCTCGGTATGTTCGGCAACGGTCGACAGCAGTTCCCAGTTCTGGTGGTCCTTGGTCTCGGCTAGCACAACGCACTCCGCGGCGACGATTTCCGCCAGCGCGGGGTTGTCCGACTTGGCGGCCAGCTCGATCGCTGCCACGAGCGAGGCGCCGTGGTGAGCGACGACCTCACGGCCGGGAGTGCGTTCGTCGACACTCATGCCGAGCGACGAGAGCACATGCTCGAGCACCTGCTGGTGATGCCGGGTCTGTTCGAGGTACTCGTTCCATTCCTTCTCAAGGTCTGCATTTTTTACACACTTGAGCGCGGCGGTGTAGACCTTCTCGCCGCCCAGTTCCGTCTCGTAGGCCTGATACAAAAGCTCGCGCAAGCCTTGATCTTTCGGCTGTTGCTTCTTGTGGGACGCCATGGTTTTCTCCTTGGTCACAACGGTGGAATACACGTGTCGGATGCAATGTCATGCAAGGACCGTGCCGGCAGCCGGCGGCACGATACTTGCTGACGGTCGTTGGAAAGGGAGAGCGGACCATGAAAACGACAGAAGAAGCATCCGTGGCACATGGCAAGGCGCGCGGGGGCGAGCGGCAGCCGTCCCTGTTCCGGCGGCTGGGGCCGGGGCTGCTGACCGGCGTGGCCGACGACGATCCGAGCGGTATCGCGACCTACACGCAAGCGGGGTCGCAGTTCGGCTACAACGTGCTCTGGTCGGCGATCATCACCATCCCGCTGATGGTTTGCATCCAGGTGGCGTCCGCACACATCGGACGCGGCGCCGGTCACGGCATCCTGAGCGAAGTCCGGAAAAACTACTCGCGTGCGACGGCCATCGTGATCGCGACGCTCATCGTCATTGCCAACGTCATCAACGTCGGCGCCGATCTCGCCGCCATGGGCGACGCCACCGCCCAAGCCATCGGCGGGAAGAACTACTGGTACGCGGTGTTGTTCGCGGCACTCACGCTCGTCCTCCAGGTGCGCCTGAAGTACGAGGCATACGCCCGCTATCTGAAATGGCTCACGCTCGCGTTGTTCGCCTACATCGCGAATCTGTTCGTCATCCATACCGACTGGCGTGCGGCGCTGCACGCCATCGTCCTGCCCACCATCTCACCGTCGAAGGAGTATGCGACGACGCTCGTGGCCATTCTCGGCACGACTATCAGCCCCTATCTGTTCGTGTGGCAGTCGGCGCTGGAGGTCGAGGAGATCGAGGCGCGCGACGACGAGCACCCCGTCAAGCGCGCGGCGCACGAGCGCGATACGCAGGAAAAGCGCATTCTGGCCGATACGTGGGTGGGCATGCTGACCTCGAACGTCGTGGCGGCCTGCATCATGATGACGGCCGCCGCTGCGTTTTTCACCCACGGCGTCCACGACATCGAATCGACGAGCCAGGCGGCGAGCGCGCTCGAGCCGGTTGCCGGGAAATCGGCCCGGCTGCTTTTCTCGCTGGGACTCATCGGCTGCGGGCTGCTGGCCATCCCGTCGCTTACCGGAAGCTCGGCCTATGCGCTCGCGGGCGCGCTTCGCCAGCCGTCCGGCATGAGCAAGACGCCGCGCACCGCGCGGACCTTCTACGCGGTAATCGCGCTGTGCACGGTGGTCGGTGCGCTCGTGTGCTTCAGCCCGATCAATCCGATCAAGGCGCTGTACTGGAGCGCGGTGATCAATGGCGTCGTCGCGGTGCCGTGCATGGTCATGGTGATGGTGCTGTCCTCGCGCGAAACGGTCGTGGGGAAGATGAAGAACTCGCGCGCGATCGCGATTGGCGGGTGGGTCGCGACGGCGCTGATGACCGTGTGCGTGGCGGTGATGGGCTACACCATGCTCACGTAGGGCGTGCGCGGTGGCCACGCAGCCGCCGGCGCGCCCACGCATGCCCCCACATACCCGCACATACCCGCACATACCCGCACATACCGACACAGACGAGAAAGGCAGAAGCGCTCGCGCGCCTCTGCCTTCTTGAATGCCTTGGTGCCCAGGGCGGGACTCGAACCCGCACGCCTCTCGGCGCTACCCCCTCAAGATAGTGCGTCTACCAATTCCGCCACCTGGGCAGGGGAGCGCGATTGTAACGGGAAAACCAAGTTTTGTGAATGCTTCCCGTGCGCCTGCGCGTATGTGCGCAGGTGCATGCGTGCGTCGTCGCGGCCCGCTGCCGCATCACGCCGCCAGACGCTGCTGCGGCGTGACCGCGGACAGCGACGGCGCGTCGCCCATGCCGCGCGGGGCCTCCTGCCGGCCCTCGCGCAGGCGAAAGCGCGCGACCGTCTCGGCCAGCATGCGTGCCTGCTCGCTCAGCATTGCCGAGGCCGCCGCCGACTCCTCGACCAGCGCCGCGTTCTGCTGCGTCGCCTGATCCATCTCCGAGACCGAGCGGTCGATCTGGCTGATGCCGGCGCTCTGCTCGGTCATCGCGCCGTGGATCTCGCCCACCAGACGCTGCACGCGGGTGATGCCCTCGACGATCTCGTGCATCGTCGTGCCTGCCGCCTGCACACGCTCCGTGCCGCTCTTCACGTTCTGCACCGACGTCTCGATCAGCGCCTTGATCTCCTGCGCCGCCGCCGCGCTGCGCTGCGCCAGCGTGCGTACTTCGCCCGCCACCACCGCGAACCCGCGGCCCTGTTCGCCCGCGCGAGCCGCCTCTACGGCCGCGTTGAGCGCCAGAATGTTGGTCTGGAAGGCAATGCCGTCGATCACGCCGATGATTTCCGTGATGCGCTCCGAGGACTGCGTAATCGCCCCCATCGTGCTTACCGCGTCGGTCACCACCTGGCCGCCGCGCACTGCCGCGGCGCTCGCATCGTTGGCCAGACGCGTCGCATGCTCGGCCGTATCGGCCGTCTGCCTGACGCTGGAGGTGAGTTGCGTGAGCGCGGACGACGTCTCCTGCAGCGAACCCGCCGAGGCCTCCGTGCGCTGCGACAGGTCGCGGTTGCCCATCTCGATCTCGCTCGTCGCCGACGTCATCGAAGCGACGCCGGAACGCACGTCCAGCATCACCGAGCTGATCTTGTCGACGAATGCGTTGAACGACGTCGAGATTTGCGCGACCTCGTCGTGGCCGACGACGTCCAGGCGCTGCGTCATGTCGCCATCGCCCGAGCCGATGGTGTCCATCGCGTCGCGCACCGCCGATAGACGCTTGAACGCGCGCGACGTGAAGACCGAGGCGATTGCCAGCGCCACCAGCGTGAGTACGACCAGCGTAATGACTGTCGCCCACAGCACGTAAGTGAGTCCGGCCGTGGCCTCGGCGCGATCGAGCGCGACCACCAGATACCAGTCCGTGCCCGGAATGCGCTTGGCCTTGAGGAGCTTCGGCGCGCCCGAGAGAGTCATCAGGACCGGCGCGGCGGCGTCGCTCGCCAGGCCCGGCAGCGATTCGGCCGTGAGCGTCGCCGCCACGTCGGTGGACGGCTTGAGCGAGAACTTGTTGTCCGGGTGCGCGATCACCTGCCCGTCGCTCGCCACCACCAGCGCCAGGCTCGACGGCGTGGGGTGCACCGCCTTGATGATGTCCTGCACGCCCGTGAGCGCCACCGCGCCGCTCACGGCGCCCACCGTCTGGCCGTCACGCACGAGCGGCGTGGTAAAGGCCACGTATGGGATACCCGTCGACGAGTCGCCATACGGCTTGGTGACGGTGAGCTTGCCCGCCGCGACGGCGCTCTTGTACCACGGCCGCGCGGTCGGATCGTAATCGGGCGGGGTGGGCGCCGTGGAGAAGAATGTCTTGTCCGACCAGCCGACGCTCGTGATCGGGAAGTCGTTCGTCTTGCCCATGAGCTTGACGAGTCCGGCGGGGTCCCCCTTTTCGACGACCTGCGCGGTGGCGGTGACCGCCTGCGCCTTGTCGGCGGACCAGCGTTCGATGGCGCTGGCATTGCCGTTGGCCACGGCCGAGAGCGTCTGCGCAATGCTCGACATCATGCTGTCGCGCACGATCGCATAAGTCGTGACGCCAGAGAGCATCAGCGCCCCCACCACCGTCAGACAGGTGATGAGCAGAATCCGGGTTCGCAACGAAGTGACTTTCATGGGCTTTCATCGGTGGGCTCGCCAGCGAGCCGTTGAGGGGGAGGGCTGCTCGCGCAGGGCCGTCGTGCCGGTCCGCTGCCGCTATGCTCCCTGCGCTTACGGCCGCTTTGCCGCCGAACTTTAGTGAGCCCAGATCAACGCGGGCCGGGCCGGTTTCAACGGCTGTGCGCGCAGCGGCATTCCCGGCTGCCCTGGTGCCCCCGCAAGAGGCGAAACGGTGGCCGCGATGGCCTCCGATGGCCCCGGATGGTTCGCATTCGTCCGCGATAGTCCGCGATAGTCGGCGGGGCGCCCGCAGCGATCAGGCGGGATGCGAGCGGGCGAGGTCGGGGAAACCGAGCGTGGTGGCGCGGCAGCCCTCGACGAGCTCGTCGTCGTGTGTCGAGAAGAAGACGCACCCGGTCTGTCCGAGCGCGGCGAACAGGTCGATCAGTACGGCGCGCGAGGCGGCGTCGAGTCCGCCCGTCGGTTCGTCGGCCAGAACCACGCGTGGGCCGCCCAGCAGCACCGCCGTGAGATAGAACTTGCGACGCGTGCCGGTCGACATCTGCTCGAAGCGCTTTTCCATGTGCGGCATGAGGCTGAAACGCTCGGCGAGATCGAGCACGTGCGCGTCGACCGTGGTGCCGCGGGCCGCCGCACGCGCGTCGAGAAAACCGCGCCCCGTCTGCTGCGGCTCGCTCAGGCAGTCATAGGGCACGAACGCGAGCGCCGCGCGCGCGGCAGCGGCGTCCTCGCGCATGGAGCGGCCGTCGATCCAGATGTTGCCCTCGCCGGGCTCGCGCATGCCGGCGAGCATGCCGAGCAGCGTGGTCTTGCCGCCGCCGCCTTCGTCGCGCAACGCGAAGCAGCCGCGCTCGGCGCGAAAGCTCAGGTTTTCGAACAGCGTGAAGTCGCCGAAACGCTGGGTGAGGTTGTCGAAGCGCAGCATGGGACGGGATCGGTTACTTCAGATAGGCCTTGATGACGTGGAGCACGGGCGCGAGTTCGGCTTCGCGACTGGCCTGCTCGGGCTCGCGGACGAGGTGGTCGACGAGATGGCCCTCGATGACCGCAGCCATCAGGCCGTTGACCGCGCCGCGAATGGCCGCGATCTGCTGCAGCACGTCGACGCAGTCGCCTTCTTCGCTCAACTGGCGCTCCAGCGCCTGCGTCTGGCCCTGAATGCGACGAACGCGCGCGAGCAGCTTGCTCTTGTCCCGGATCGTATGCACGATGTGCCGCGCCCCCTGTACTGACGAAAAGTTGTCGACGAACTCGTGAAAAAGACTAACACGAATATACTCAGGGGGAGTATATTGCGCGCATCGCTCATTCGCTGCCGACCGCTTTTCCATGACCGAATTTTCGACCGTTCTCCAGCAGGGCAATGCCTGGCTGTTCGTGCCCAGTGCCATCCTGCTCGGTGCGCTGCATGGGCTCGAGCCCGGGCACTCCAAGACCATGATGGCGGCGTTCATCGTCGCCATTCGCGGCACTGTCGGCCAGGCCGTGCTGCTTGGCCTGTCGGCCACGCTCTCGCACACGGCCGTGGTCTGGCTCGTGGCCGTGGCGGGCATGTATTTCGGACGCCACTGGAACGCCGAGGCCACGGAGCCCTATTTTCAGCTGGCGTCCGGCGCGCTCATCCTGCTGATCGCCGCCTGGATGCTGTGGCGCACGTGGCGCGATAACCGCAATGGCGAGCATGGTCATTCGCACGACCACGATCACGACCGCGACCACGCGCACGATCACCATGACGATCGCGCCGACGCCGGGCGTCACGCCGTGCATGCGGCGCATTCTGAGCATTCGGCGCATTCGGACCCTGCCCTGGCGCTGGGCGTCGACGGCTATCAGGACGCCCACGAGCGGGCGCACGCGCGCGACATCCGCAAGCGCTTTGCCGGCCGCGAGGTGACGACCGGCCAGATCGTAATGTTCGGTCTGACGGGCGGCCTGATTCCGTGCCCGGCGTCGATCACGGTGCTGCTGCTGTGCCTGCAGCTCAAACGGTTCGCGCTGGGCGCCGGCCTGGTGCTGTGCTTCAGCCTCGGCCTCGCGCTGACGATGGTGGCCTCCGGCACGCTGGCGGCGCTCAGCGTGCGGCATGTATCGCGTCGCTGGAGCGGCTTCGGCGAGTTCGCCCGCAAGGCGCCCTACTTCTCCGGCATCCTCATCGTGCTGGTCGGTCTGTACGTCGGCTATCACGGCGCCGCGCAACTGTTCTTCAGCGCGTGATCTTCAACGCCCGAACTTCAGCGTCTGGTTCGCACGGGCGACGCAATGCCGCCACCCCCCGCAACCCGCCGTCAATTGGTGCAGACGGCGAACAAGTGATGTGTCCGGCGCGGTCTGGTTGCCGCGAACACCGCCGCCTAGACTGGGTGCCTCGACAACACCCCTCTGGAGGCTCCGTCATGACTCATCTGTTTCTTCGCACGCTGCGCCTGGCAACGCTCGGGCTGTCGCTGTCCGCCGCGGTGAGCGCCGCGGCGCAGGCGGCGGACGTGAAAGGCGAGAAAGACGCGCGGCGCACCGCGCACGGCGCCGCTCATCCGACCATTCGCGCCATGCTCGGCGCCGGGCGCATCGACCACCTCGACCCGAAACGCACGGCGCTGATCGTGATCGATTTCCAGAACGAATACTTCACCGGCCGCATGCCGATTCCCGACGGCACGCGCGCGCTGGCCAATGCGCAGCAGCTAATCGCGCTGGCCGATCGCGCCGGCATGCCCGTGTATCAGATCCAGCACGTCGCGCCCAACGGGGCGCCCGTCTTCGCACTCGACGGCAAGACCGTCGAGTTCGCGCCCGGCATGGCGCCGCGCGAGCGCGACACGGTCCTGCGCAAGACGACGGTGAGCGCGTTCGCGAGCACCGATCTCGACAAGCGGCTCAAGGCGCAAGGCGTCGACACGCTCGTGATCGCCGGGCTCATGACGCACGCGTGCGTGGCCGGCGCGGCGCGCGACGCCGTGCCGCTCGGCTATGGCGTCGTGGTAGCATCGGACGCTACCGCGACCCGCGACATCGTGCGCGCGGACGGTTCGCGCGTCACGAGCGACGCCTTGCACGCGGCGGCACTCGCCGAAATCGAGGACACCTTCGGCGACGTGCTGACGACGGCCGAAGTGCTGCGCCTGCCGTTGCGCTGAACACGCCCTTTCTCCGAGCCCCATTGACTGCACGCCCCGCTCGCGCCATGGATCAATTGCTGGCAATGCGCATTTTTCACACGCTCGCCGAAACCCGGAGTTTCTCGGCCGCGGCCGATGCGTTGGGCATGTCGCATTCGAGCGTGTCGCGGCAACTGAAGCGGACGGAGGCGGTGCTCGGCGTGGCGCTCGTCAATCGCAGCACGCGCCGGTTTTCGCTCACCGGCGCGGGCGAGCGCTACCACCGCCATTGCGCGGACATCCTGGCGCGCGTCGACGCCATGGCGCACGCCATGTCCGCCGAGCGCGAGCAGCCGAGCGGCGCCTTGCGCGTGACGGTGCCGCTCGTGGTGGGCACGCTCGAGCTGCCGGCGTGGCTGCCCGCATTTCGTTTGCGTTATCCGGACATTACGCTGGCCCTGTCATGCAGCGACCAGTACGTCGATCTGCTCGCCGAGGGATTCGACGCGGCGCTGCGCATCAGCAGTGCGCCGCTGGCCGACAGCAGCCTGATGGCGAAGGGGCTGACGGCGTCCGACACCGTGCTGGTCGCCTCGCCGACCTACCTCGCGCAGCATGGCCTGCCTGCTTCGCCGGACGATCTCGCCCGGCATCACGCGCTCGTTTTCGCGGGCGCGAGAACGCTGAGCGCACCGACCGCGCCGACCGAATGGACGCTGAGCGCGCCCGACGGCTCGGCACACCGCGTGGTGCTCAACGGTGCGGTGACGTCGGACGCCATCACGGCCGTGTTCGCCGCCGCGCTCGCGGGCGCGGGCATTGCCGCATTCACCGAACGCACCGTGCGCGCGGAGCTCGCGCGCGGCACGCTCGTGCGCGTGCTGCCGCAGTACTCGGCGGGACGCAGCCACTACTACGCGCTCTACCCGCACACGCGCCACGTCAATCCGAAGGTGCGCGCGTTCGTCGACTTCATGGCGGAACACTATCGGCAATCGTGAGCGGTCGCGGCGGCGACGCGCGAAACGCTGTCTTACCCGGTCGCGCCGTCTGTGCAAAAATCTGCGCATCCGGCACCGATCTCACGAGGTACGCGACATGACACATCCGAAAGACATCGCCCCCGACAGTACGGCGGAGCGCGTGGCGCTATGGCGCGCGCTGCATCTCGAAGTGGACGCCGCGCCGCACGTCCTGGAAGACGACATCGGCCTGAAGCTGCTCGACCCGCCGGACGACTGGCGCGAACGAGGCGACATGAGCCCATTCACGCAGCCGTTTCGCGCCTCGATCGTCGCGCGTGCGCGCTTCATCGAAGACCTGGTGCAAGCGCAGACGGCGCGCGGCGTGCGCCAGTACGTGATCCTGGGCGCCGGACTGGACAGCTTCGCGCAACGGCGTGCGGAGCTTGCCGAGCGGCTCACGATCTTCGAGATCGACCGTCCCGGTCCGCAGGAGTGGAAGCGCAGACGCCTGATCGCACTCGGCTACGGCGTGCCCGACAGCCTGCGTTTCGTGCCGGTCGACTTCGAGGCGGGCCAGTCGTGGCGCGAGGCGCTGCTGCAAAGCGGCTTCGACCCGAACGCGCCGGCCGTGGTCGTCTCGACCGGTGTGAGCATGTACCTCACCCGCGAGGCCAATGCCGCGACGCTGCGCGAAGTGGCGTCGTTCGCGCCGGGATCGACCTTCGCAATGACGTTTTTGCTGCCGCTGTCGATGGCGGACCCGGCCGTGCGCCCGGGACTGGAGATGGCAGAGAAAGGCGCGCGGGCGAGCGGCACGCCGTTCATCAGCTTCTTCACGCCGGACGAGATGATGGCGTTCGCGCGCGAGAATGGCTTTCGCGACGCCCGACACGTCGGCGCGCAGACGCTGACCGAGCGCTACTTCGCGAATCGCAGTGACGGGCTGCGCCCGCCGGCCAACGCGGAGGAGCTTCTCGTCGCCACGACGTAGCGGGCTTCGCGTCGCCCCCGGGGACAGTCTGGCGTGCGAACTGTCGGCGGCCGCGATAAGCTTCGCGGGCGGCACCTTCCCGGCCGCGACCATTCGCCCCCGGACTTCCACCCGGACACGCACACACGGAGCCGCCGCATGACCCTCACCGAAATTCTGAAGCCGACGACCTCGCAAATGATGCGCGCCCTGTCGGCATGGCTCGACAAGGCGGCACGCTACGAGAAGTCGAAGGGCGGCACGGCCGATGCGCTGATGACGCTGCGTCTCGCGCCCGACATGTACCCGCTCGCCGCGCAGGTGCGCTTCGTGAGCTACCAGGCCATGGAGCCGGCGTTTCGCCTGCGTGGCGAAGCGATTCCGGAGGACGTGCTCGCCGTGCAGAGCGAAGGCTGGGCGGCAAGCGAAAAGCCCGGCACGTTCGCGCAGGCGCAGGCGTGTCTGGCCAACGCCATCGCCTTTGTCGACGCGTTGCCCGCCGACGCGCTCGACGCCGGCGCCGACAGGGCCGTCTCGCTCGCCCTGCCCAACGGCGTGATCTTCGACATGACCGGCGAGCAGTACGTGCGCGACTGGCTGCTCGCGCAGTTCTACTTCCATACCAACACCGCCTACGCCATCCTGCGCCAGCACGGCGTGGAACTGGGCAAGGCCGACTACGTGGCTCACGTGCTCGGCTACCTGCGTCCCGGCAGCGCACCCCAAGGCTGAAGCCGTCGCTGTCCGCCACTCGTTCACTCCCCGACGAGGGGCGGCGGGCCTGTCGTTCGCCTGCACATCGGGCTCAAGGGCCCACAAGGTCTGGCCGCTGACCGGGCGGCGTCGCCGGCGAGAATGTCCGGGCGCCGATGTCGGCAATGGCGCCCCGCACGGGGGCGCGCAGGGTCGAATCACGGCTGTGGAACGACCGGCGTGCGCGGCATGCCGTCGAGGACCGTGAGAATGCGATGCGCCGCACGCACGCGCTCGTCGATCGGATAGTTCTTGTTCGCCAGCATGACGATGCCCATCTGCCTGGAAGGCACGAACGCCACGTAAGCCCCGAAACCGTTCGTCGAACCGGTCTTGTTGACCCATGCGACCGGCGTGGGCGCCATCGGCGGCGAGAACTCGCGCACGGGGGTCGGCTCGTATGCCATTTTCGCGGAATTGCCCTCGAGCAGCGTCTCCACGCTGACCGGATACGGGTATTGCTCCCAGATCAGATCCTGCGTCATCGGCTTGTCGAAGAAGTAGCCGGTGCGTGCGGCGTAGATCGCATGGCGCAGACGATGGTCGAACACCGGCTTGCCGAGATTGGCGTTCACGAATCGCAGCAGATCGCCGGCGGTCGTCTTCACGCCGTAGGCCTCGGCCTCGAGCAACCCCGGCGAGACGCGCACGGGGTTGCCGTCCTTGCCATAGCCCCACGCGTAGTGCTGCATCTGGTCGGCCGGAACGCGAAGGTACGTATGCCCGAGCTCCAGCGGCCGGAAAACGTGCTGCGTCATGAGCGTGGCGAAGTCGCCGCGCATGGCGCGTGCAACGATCCTGCCGAGCATGCCGATGCTCACGTTGGAGTATGTGCGCACGGTACCGGCGGGCTGCGCGGGCTTCCACGCCTCGAGGTACTGGAGCAGTTGTTCGTCGGTGGTGACGTCGTCGGGCACTTGCAGCGGCATGCCGCCGGTGGTGTGCGTGGCGAGGTTCACGAGGCTGATGTTTCCGAACGGCGTGCCGGCCACTTCGGGAATGAAGCGGCTCGTCTTGTCCCTGAGCGACAGCGCGCCGGCGCCCTGCGCGTATGTCGCGAGCGTGGCCGTGAACGTCTTGCTCACGGAGCCGATTTCGAAGAGCGTGTCGGGCGTGACGGGGCGATTGTCGGCCTTGTCCGCCACGCCGTAGTCGAAGACGTAGGACTTGCCGTCGAACGCCACGCCGACGGCCATGCCGGGAATCTGCTGGCGGGCCATCAGCGGTTCGACGGTCTGGTCGACGAGCGAGCGGACTTCCGCCAGACGCGGATCGTTCTCGGGCTGCGGCTGCGCCGCATGACTGCGGGTGCTAAGGCCCATCCAGACGATGGCGGTGGCGGCCGCCAGGGCGGCCAGGGTGGTGAAGGCGGTAGGGCGGGGCTTGGACATCGGGAAGACTCTCCTTGGCGATGAGGGGCCGGGTTGCCGTCATTGTGAGGCGCGGCGAGCGATGCCCGAAGCGTAATCCCAAAGCCGTCGGCTTTCGCGTCGCACCACCGTAACGGCAGTAACGACAGTAACGGCAGTAGCGGCAGTAACGGCAGTAACGGCAGTAACGGCAGTCACTGTCGAAACCGCCGAAACCGTCACAGCCGCCACCGTCGCTTCAAACCGCTTCGATGGCCTCGAATCGTCATAACGGTGATGGCCGGACAAACCGGCGAGGCGCCGGCGGCCCGCGGTCCGCCGTCGGCATGGAAGTCAAAGCGCACGAGGCACACGAAGCGCACGAGGCACACGAGGGAGAGCCGCGAGGATAAAAAAACCGCCCTCTCGGGGCGGCAACGCGCTGAATTCAACGGGGGGTCGGGGGACGACATTTCAGCGCGAGGGAGTCGGTCAGTCCTCCTGCAACGCCGGTTCGAGTTCGCGCTCGCGCATGGCGCGAATGGCGCTCGCCAGAATCATGGCGTCGGCGTTGAGCGGCGGAATGTCACCGAAGAGCGGACGGTAGACGAAGTCGCCCACGTCGATGGTCTCGCCGGTCAGCGCGCATTCGCCCGGATGGTGCGCCTTGCGAATGCGCCAGATCTGCGCGCCGTAGTTGCCGCCCATCGCGTCGTTCCACGATACGGTGATCGTCAACTCGCTGGAGATCTCCAGCACGCGCACGATCGGCGCTCGCCGCGTGTACGGAATGACCGGCTGGCACACGACCGGCTCGGCGTCGAGCATGGCTACGGTGTGCTGCCAGACACCCTGATCGCGCACGGCGGCGCGCGAGGCGCGCGCCGAACGGGTCGTGGAGGTGCCGGAGGCGCGGCGGCTGCCGCTTCGGTTGGGGCAATCGGTTCTGTCGCTTCGCATGGTCAGGCCAGCCGGATGCGCGGCCCGCGAAGGCCGCCGAGTTTTTCCGCGCCCAGCAGCACGGTCGCGCGGGCGAACCCGTGCAGCGCGTGCTGATGGCGTCGGTACAACATGGCGTGGCTCCACTGCGCAAAGCGTCCGCGCACGATGCCACCTTTGAAAAATCCGAATCGTCCCAGAGCGCCGGACGCGTTGTATCCCGACAGCGATACCAACGCACCGGGCGCCCGGTACACGAACGGCGCGATGGCGCGCCCTTCTTCGAGCCACGCCCCGAGATGGCGGCCCAGGTGCGCTGCCTGCTGCGTGGCCACCTGCGCCGTCGGCGGCAGCGGGAATTCGCCCGGCGCGGGCGTGAGCGACGCGCAGTCGCCCAGCGCGAAGACGCGCTCGTCCTGCGCCGTCTGCAGGGTGCTGCGCACCACGACCTGGTTGGCGTCGTTGGTCGTCAGACCGCCAATGCCGCGCAGAACGTCGGGCGCCTTGACACCCGCGGCCCAGACGAGCAGGTCGCCGGGAATCAGCTGACCGTCGTCGCGATAGAAACCGTCGCGATCGGCGCAAACGATGCGCGTATCGGTCAATACGCGAAAGCCGAGTCCTTCGAGCCGCGCTTGCGTGGACGCCGAGACGTCGGGCGGGAACGCGCCCAGCAGACGCGGCGCACGCTCCACGAGCGTGAGCTTGAGCCGCTCGGCAATCTGCGGGTCGCCATACCCGGCCGCGAGCGCGAACGTGCGGCTCAACTCGGCCGCCAGCGCCACGCCCGTCGTGCCGCCGCCGGCGATCACGATGCGCAGGGCATCGTCATTGACCACGCTGCGCAGCGCCTCGCAGCGCAAGGCCGCGTGAAACGCTTCGGCCTGCGGCTGGCTGTCGATGAAATGGCAAACGTCGCGCACACCGGGCAGGTGGGCGTCATCGGCCTGTGAACCGAGGGCGAGCACCAGCGCGTCGTAAGGCACGCGACGCTCGCCGAGCAGGCGCGAGCCGTCGGGGCCCGCCATCTCCCCCAGCACGACCTCGCGCCGCCTCCGGTCGAGACCGCACATGCGGCCCGCCTGATACGTGAACCCGTGACTGCAGGCGTGGGCGAGATAGGTCACTTCGGTACGGGTGACGTCGCGCGTGCCGGCCGCCACGGCGTGCAGCATCGGCTTCCAGAGGTGCGTGGGATGACTGTCGATCAATGTCACGCGCGCACTGCCGCTGCGGCCCAGCGTGCGGCCCAGACGGGTCGCCAGCATCAGGCCGGCAATACCGCCACCGACGATCACGATTCGGTTTGCGCGAGACATTCGAGGGGAAATGTCAAATTCAACAAGTGATGAATAAGCGCATAATAGCGAGCGTGCACCGGGCATGTCAAATAGGACGTGTCTGGGCAGGCAGGCGCGGCCGGGTCGGGTAGACTTGGCGCATTGCCGTTGCGAATTGACTCACCCCATCGCTCAATGACTCTGAACAAAGCCGTCTCGCAAGCCGATCCCCCGCTCGTTCCGCGCAAGCGCGCGCGAGGGCGTCCGACGTGCAACTGCGCGCACGGCGCCGACGCGTTATTGCTCAACGCCCGGCGAATCTTCGCGCAGCGCGGCTTCTATGCAAGCAGCGTTCGGCAGATCGCGGAGGCGTCCGGCGTCGATGCGGCCCTGATCTCGCATCACTTCGGGTCGAAGGAGGCGTTGTGGGTCGCCGTGGTCGACCAGATCGCCACGCTCACGCGCGGGCTCATCGAGCAGACCCACGAATTGCGGCGCAGCGAGATGGAACCGGCCGAGCGTGTCGAGCAGGCCGTGCGCCTGTTCGTCGAAGCCGTGTTTGCCAATCCCGACGTCGGCATGTTTTTCTCGACCGCGGCGACCGAGGAGGGCGAACGGCTCGACATTCTCACGCAGCGGCTCGTGCGTCCGTATCGCGACGCGATGGTGCCGCTCGTGGCCGACTGGCTCGAGTCGCAGAACCGTCCCGCGCAGGATGCGGACGTGATGTACTTCATGCTCACCTCGGCCATCAGCAAGACCGTCTCGTATCGCCACATGATGGGGCCGTTCCTGCCGCCCGAAGGCATGGCCGACCTCAAGCGCACGGTGCTCGATTGCGCGATGGCGCTCATCCGGCAGTGACCGCGTGGCGGGGTGCGGACTGGTAGCAGTACGCACGCGTCGTATAAGATGGCGGCACCCGGGCCGACTCGCGGCCCGTCTCTCACTTCCCCTCTTTTTACGGTGCCCCCCATGTCGAACGAAATCAAGCGTCTGCACACCAACGCCCGCATGAGCCAGATCGTGATCGCCAATGGCGTCGTGTACCTGGCCGGTCAGGTGCCCGATACGGCCAACGTATCGGTGACGCAGCAAACCACCGAGATCCTCGCGCGTATCGATTCGCTGCTCAAGGAAGCGGGCGTCGACAAGACGCGTTTGCTCACGGCCAATATCTGGCTCTCGGACGCGAAGCACTTTGCCGAATTCAACGCCGTGTGGGACGCCTGGGTGCCGCAAGGCCACGCTCCCACGCGCGCCTGCGTGCAATCGCCGCTCATGCGCGCCGGCCTCGAGGTCGAAATCGCCGTGACCGCGCTGGCGTAACGCCACCCCCCGCGGCGGCGCACGCGCGCGACGGATGACGCCCTGGCGTGATCGCGCGCGCTGCGCTGTCCCCTCGTGCGCCCCCTCTCTCCGACGCAAGGCTCATGACGTTCGACGCACTCGTTCTCGGCGCCGGTATCGTTGGCGTGTCGGTCGCCGTGCATCTGCAGCGGCGCGGCATGTCGGTCGCATTGGTCGAGCGCAAGGCGCCGGGCCAAGAAACCTCGTTCGGCAACGCCGGACTGATTCAGCGCGAGGGCGTCTACCCTTACGCGTTCCCGCGCGATCTGGCCACGCTGCTCCGCTATGCGCGCAACGATTCGACCGACGTGCGGTATCACGTGCGCGCAATGCCCGCCATCGCGCCCTTCCTCGCGCGCTACTGGCGCCACTCCGAACCCTCGCGGCATGCGCGCATCGCGCGCGACTACAGCACGCTGATCGCCCATTGCGTGACGGAGCACCGGGCGCTGATCGAGGCGTCGGGCGCCGGAGCGCTGTTGCGCGAGGGCGGCTGGGTGAAGGTGTTTCGCACGGCCGGCGCGTTGGAGGCGGCGCGTCGCGACGCCGAGCGCTGGCAGCGGGAATACGGCGTGCCGTTCGAAGTGCTCGACGCCGAGCGGTTGCGGGCCGACGAGCCGTCGCTCTCGCATGCGCTCGTGGGCGGACTGCGCTATACGGCGTCGGCGTCGGTGAGCGATCCGGGCGCACTCGTGGCCGCGTATGCGCGCTACTTCGAATCGCTGGGCGGGCGCGTGTTGACGGCGGACGCCACGACGCTGCGGCCGCATTGGTCCGTGCAGACGGCCCAGGGTCGTGTCCAGGCGTCGCGTGCGGTCATCGCGCTCGGTCCGTGGGCCGACACCGTGACGCGCGCGTTGGGCTACCGCCTGCCGCTTGCCGTCAAGCGCGGCTATCACATGCACTATCGCGCCCGACCGGGCGCCACGCTGAACCAGCCGGTGCTCGACGCGGAACCCGGCTATCTGATCACGCCGATGACGCGCGGCATCCGGCTGACGACCGGCGTTGAGCTGGGCCTGCGCGACACCCCGCCCACGCCGGTGCAACTGGCGGCGGTCGAGCCGATGGCGCGGGAGACGTTCCCGCTCGGCGAGCGCGTCGACGACACGCCGTGGCTCGGCTGTCGCCCATGCACGCCTGACATGATGCCGGTGATCGGCCCCGCGCCGCGCCATCGCGATCTGTGGTTCGCATTCGGCCACGCGCACCACGGCCTCACGCTGGGGCCGGTGACGGGACGGCTGGTGGCCGAGATGATGACGGGCGAAGCGCCAATCGTCGATCCGCGGCCTTTCAGTCCGCAACGCTTCTGAGCGGGCGAACGACCGCCCGCGCGCCGCGGCTACTGCGGCATGTCTTCCGGCGTATCGGCCGCAGGCGCGTGTTCTGCATCGCCGCCGCCTGTGGGCGCTTCCGCGTCGCTATCGCCGATCACGCTGATCTCGAACAGTGGCTTGGCCGCGAGCGAGCGCGCCTGCGGATCTTCCGGATACGTCTTGAGCAGCGGCAGGATCACCGCGCCGCCGATCACGTTGCGGCGGCTGTTGTCGGCCGGCGACAGTCCCCACACGTTCTGATAGGTCATCGGCACGCTCTCGCCGTTGCGCTGCGCGTTGCCGAGATACAGCATGATATGTCCGTTGATGTGGACGAGCGTCATCAGCGGACGGCCGCGCTCGGCCAGCGTGCGCAGGCGCGTGTCGATGTCGGCGTCGCGCAGATCGGTGCGGCGCCCGGCGCGCAGCTGGTCCGACGAGTGGCGCGGCAGCCACACGCCGAACGGCGCGAACAGGCTGCGCGTCTCGGCGGAGCAATCGTTGTAGAACAGCGTGTTGCCCCAGCCGTAGGGGCGCCCGATCTGCTGCTTCATGACTTGCGCGAGATGGCGCGGCGTGAGGCTCCACGGCATGGCCACGAGGCTCGATGCGTCCAGTGTGGCGGTGCGGATGTGCGCCTGGCCGCGAAGGTCGGCGATCGGAAACAGGGCTGCCGGGCGCCCGTCGCGCGAGCGTGTCATCGGCAGCACCGTGCCGATCGGAGCGAACGTGCGGTAGCGCGGCGCGCTCGCACCCGGCGGCGTGTCGGCCAGCGGCACGTTGGCGCGAATGATGGCGCCGAGCTCCCGCTGCGCGGCGGCCCGCCACGTTGCGACGAACCGTTCGTCGACCGCGGCCACGGTACGCGCGTCGACCCATCCGATCAGATCGGGCGAATAGACGAGCAGCCACGCGCCATCGGCGCTGCGCGCGAGCGTGTACACGGGCGTGCCGGGGCGCAGCGCGGAATCCTGCAAGGCATCGAACGGATACCCCTCGCCCGCTTCGCGGAAGTCATAGAACGCCGGGTCGTGCGTGGGCAGCAGCCGGACGAGGGCATTGTCGACGGTGATGCCGCGACGTTGCGCATCGTAAGGCCAACCGGCGTGACTGGCGTCGAGCTGGGCCAGCGCCATGTTCGCTTCGATGGTCCGGATCCACGCGCTCGTGTGCGGCTGGAAGTTCTCGCCGTAGGTCTTGCGCACGCCCGACGCACCATTGTCGAAGCGCCGCACGCGTCGCGCCTGCGAGTCGGCGATCTGCCGCGCGCCGGCGGCGTTGAGCAGCGACGCGGCGAGCCAGGTGCCGTTCCATGGCGACGGATCGCGAGCGCCGGTGCCGAAGTAGCGGGCGCGCAGCGCGTCGAAGCGGCGGGCCTGCTCCTGCGCCCCGAGCAACGGCCGGTCGTAGTCCGCGGCATCGGGACGGATCCAGTGATCGACGTCCTGATCGTAATGCTCGATGGGAAACCGGGCGACGTTGTAGCGCGTGGCGGGCGCGCTGGCCGTGGCGGGCACGGCAGCCGGGGGCTTTTCCGGGACGCTCGCGCACGCGGCGAGCACGACGAGCACGACGAGCATGACCAGCACGGCGGGCACGGGGCGCACCGGGCGCACGGCAGGTGGGAAAAGCGAGGCGAGAACGGGAATGCGGACCGCGAAACGTGCGCCCATGTTCTGCGAAAGAAAGCCGGAATGCCGCCATGCTACTCCCGCTGATGAAACGTTGAAAACCGGCGCCCCGCATTAGGAATGCCGGCATTAGGGGAATCGGGGTAACTGTACAAACATACAGTACAATCGAGCGCGTGCCGAGCGAAGCCTGGGTACTCTCAGCGACTGTCGTATCGGCCTGATACAGTAGTTTTCCCGAGGCGCGTGCGCGCGCTGCCAGACGTCAACCAAGCGGCTATTCAATTGGATAATTCGTCCTCGAAACCCGATCCGTCGGCCGGCCACGCCATTCGTATCCGTGGCGCCCGCCAGCACAACCTCAAGAATCTCGACGTCGATCTGCAGACCGGCGAGATGACCGTCGTGACCGGCCCGTCCGGTTCCGGCAAGTCGAGCCTCGTCTTCGACACGCTGTTCGCCGAAGGCCAGCGGCGCTACGTCGAGACGTTCAGCGCCTACGCACGCCAGTTCCTCGATCGCATGGACCGACCGCAGGTCGACCACGTGGAAGGCGTGCCGCCGGCCATCGCCATCGACCAGACGAACCCCGTGCGCAGCTCGCGCTCGACGGTCGGCACGATGACCGAGCTCAACGACCACCTCAAGCTCCTGTTCGCCCGGGCGGCGGCGCTGTTCGATCGCGAGAGCGCACAGCCGGTGCGTCACGACACCCCCGAGACGATCTACGCCGACCTCATGGCGCGCAGCGCCCAGGGCGGCGACCCGCGCCTGGCCGTGACCTTCCCCGTGGAGCTGCCAGGCAGCGTGACGGCCGACGAAGTCGAACAGTGGCTCTCCGCCTCCGGCTACACGCGCGTGCAGGCCGAGCGCGAAGTGGCGAGCGCCGAGGGCACCCGCAAGGTGCTCGACGTCGTGGCCGACCGCTTCCGCCTCCAGAACACCGAGAAGGCGCGCGCAATGGAGGCCATCGAGTCGTCGCTCAAGCGCGGCCGCGGGCGCGTGAACGTCTACGTCCTTGCCGACGAAGGCGAGCCCGATATCTGGCGCTATTCGCAGGACCTGCACTGCCCCGAGAGCGACCTGCACTACGCCGATCCGCAACCGGCGCTGTTCTCGTTCAACTCGGCCTACGGCGCGTGCGAAGCATGCCGCGGCTTCGGGCGCGTGATCGGCGTCGATCTCGGGCTGGTGATCCCGGACGAGCGCAAGACGTTGCGCGGCGGCGCGATCAAGACGATCCAGACGCCGGCGTGGAAGGAGATCCAGGACGATCTGCTCGAGTACGCAGGCAAGGCGGGCATTCCGCGCGACACACCCTGGTCGAAGCTCCCGCCGGAGCACCGCGAATGGGTCATCGAAGGCGATCCGGACTGGAAGGGCGAGTGGAACAAGCAGTGGTACGGCATCCGGCGCTTCTTCGGCTATCTGGAGTCGAAGGCCTACAAGATGCATATCCGCGTGCTGCTCTCGAAGTACCGCAGCTACACCACCTGCGAGACGTGCGGCGGCGCGCGCCTGAAGACGGAAGGCCTGCTCTGGCGCATCGGCACGAAGGAAAACGCCGACGCCGTGCTGCCGCCGTCGCAGCGCTTCATGCCGCGCGGCGTGTCGTGGACGCGCGAGCAACTCGAAGCGCTGCCCGGGCTCACGATGCACGACCTGATGCTCATGCCGATTTCGCGCGTGCGCCAGTTCTTCGATTCGCTCACACTGCCGTCGAGCCTGCTCGACGACGCGCTCAAGCTGTTGCAGGAAGAGGTCGGCACGCGTCTGAAGTACCTGTGCGACGTCGGCATCGGATACCTCACCCTCGATCGCCAGAGCCGCACGCTCTCGGGCGGCGAGGTGCAGCGGATCAACCTGACGACGGCGCTGGGCACCTCGCTCGTGAACACGCTGTTCGTGCTCGACGAGCCCAGCATCGGCCTGCACCCGCGCGACATGGATCGCATCGTGGCCGCCATGCATCGCCTGCGCGACGCGGGCAACACGCTCGTCGTCGTCGAGCACGACCCGGCCGTGATGCTCGCGGCCGATCGCGTCATCGACATGGGTCCGGGGCCCGGCGAGCGCGGCGGCCAGATCGTTTTCGACGGCACGCCCGACGAAGTGCGCCAGGCCGACACGCTCACCGGCAGCTATCTCGGCGGGCGCAAGCACGTGGCGAACGCGTCGAACTGGCGTGCGCGCGCGGTGGCCGCCGACACGCCGCGCCTGAGGCTCTGCGGCGCGCGCGAGCACAACCTCAAGAACGTCGACGTCGAGATTCCGCTCGGCCGCCTCGTGTGCGTGACCGGCGTGTCCGGTTCGGGCAAATCGACGCTCGTGCAGGACATCCTCAGCCCCGCGCTCGCACGGCACTTCGGCGATCCGACCGAAGCGCCCGGTGCGCACGACGAGCTCACCGGCGCGGAACAGCTCTGCGGCGTGGTGTTCGTCGACCAGTCGCCCATCGGCAAGACGGCCCGCTCGAATCCCGCGAGCTATGTCGGTGCATTCGACGAGATCCGCAAGCTTTTCGCAGCCGAGCCCGTTGCGCTGCAGCGCGGCTATACCGCGAGCACGTTCAGCTTCAACTCCGGCAACGGGCGTTGCCCGACGTGCGGCGGCTCGGGCTTCGAGCATGTGGAGATGCAGTTCCTGAGCGACGTGTACCTGCGCTGCCCGGATTGCGACGGCAAGCGCTACCGCGCCGAAGTGCTGGATGTGAAGATTCAGCGCGCCGTGCCGGGCGAGGCCATGCGTGAGCTGAGCGTGTCGGACGTGCTGGAGCTGACCGTCAATGAAGCGGTGAAGCTGTTCTCGTCGGATCGCGACGTGCTGCGCGTGTTGCAGCCGATCGTGGACGTCGGTCTGGAATACGTGAAGCTGGGCCAGCCGGTGCCCACGCTCTCGGGCGGCGAGGCGCAGCGTCTGAAGCTCGCCGGCTTTCTCGCGGAAGCGGCGCAGAAGAAGACGGCCAGCGGGCAGAAGGTGGCGCATCGCGGCCGCCTGTTCATCTTCGACGAGCCCACGACGGGGCTGCACTTCGACGACATCGCCAAGCTGATGCGCGCGTTCGGCAAACTGCTCGACGGCGGCAACTCGCTGCTGGTCATCGAACACAATCTCGACGTGGTGCGCGCCGCCGACTGGATCATCGATCTCGGTCCCGAGGGTGGCGAGGGGGGAGGCCAGGTGCTGTGCGCCGGCACGCTGGCCGATGTCGTGGCGTGCGAAGGTTCGCACACGGGGCGCGCGCTCGCCGAGTACGAGCGAACGGTGCTTGCGCCGGCACGCGCGGCCGACGCGGGCGTGCCGCTGCAGACGGCGTTGCGCGCCGCGCGGGCGCATCGCACGCCGGCCGGCGGCGGCGACATTCGCATCGTCAACGCGCGCGAGCACAACCTCAAGTCGCTCGACGTGGCGATTCCGCGCGGCAAGTTCAGCGTGATCACGGGCGTATCGGGGTCGGGCAAGTCGACGCTCGCCTTCGACATCCTGTTCAACGAGGGACAGCGCCGCTATCTGGAATCGCTCAACGCCTATGCGCGCTCCATCGTACAGCCGGCGGGGCGTCCCGAGGTGGACGCCGTGTACGGCATTCCGCCGACGGTCGCCATCGAGCAGCGCCTGTCGCGCGGCGGTCGCAAGAGTACGGTCGCGACGACGACCGAAGTCTGGCACTTCCTGCGCCTGCTGTACGTGAAGCTCGGCATTCAGCATTGCATTCACGATGGCGCGCCGGTTACGGCGCAAAGCCCGGATTCCATCGTCGCGCAATTGCTGCGCGACCGTCGCGGGCAGCACGTCGGATTGCTCGCGCCGCTCGTCGTCGGCCGCAAGGGCATTTACACCGATCTGGCCAAGTGGGCGAAAGCGCGGGGGCATTCACATCTGCGCGTGGACGGCGTATTCCTGCCGGTCGATCCGTGGCCGAAGCTCGACCGTTTCCGGGAGCACACCATTGAGCTGCCGGTCGGCGACGTCGTGGTCACGCCCGAGAACGAGGGGCTGCTGCGCACGCTGCTTGCAGCCGCGCTCGAACAGGGCAAGGGCGTGATGCATCTGCTCGCGCCGCTCGACGGGCTTGGCGACACGATGCACAGCGAACAGCCGGGCGAAGGCGTGGGCGAGATCGAGGTGTTTTCGGTCAAGCGCGCGTGCCCGGTGTGCGGCACCAGCTATCCGGATCTCGATCCGCGCATGTTCTCGTTCAACAGCAAGCATGGCTGGTGCGCCACCTGCGTGGGCACGGGCCTCGCGCTCACGCGCGAACAGCGCGAGGCGTTCGACGACACGGTACTCAATCAGGACAATCGCGGACGCGAGCATTCGCTGCCGTCGCAGGAACAGGAGCCCGAGGACGTGGGCGATCAACCGTGTCCGGACTGTCATGGCGCGCGCCTTAACCCCGTGGCGCGTGCGGTGACGTTCGACGAACACGCGATCTCCGATGTTGCGCAGTGGACGGTCACCGACGTGCGGGAGTGGATTCAGCGTCTCGCGCTGCACGGGCGCGAGGCGAGCATCGCGCGCGATCTGATCAGCGAGATTCAGGGGCGCCTGGCGTTCCTGGAGGAAGTCGGCCTCGGCTACCTCACGCTCGAGCGCGCGGCGCCCACGCTCTCGGGCGGCGAGTCGCAGCGCATTCGCCTCGCGGCGCAGCTCGGCAGCAATCTGCAAGGCGTGTGCTACGTGCTCGACGAACCGACCATCGGTTTGCACCCGCGCGACAACGGCATCCTGCTCGGCGCGTTGCGCAAGCTCGGCGATCAGGGCAACACGCTGGTGGTGGTCGAGCACGACGAAGACACGATCCGTCGCGCCGACCACATCATCGATATCGGCCCGGGCGCAGGCAAGCGCGGCGGCACGCTCGTCGCGCAGGGCAGCGTGAGCGAGCTCGCCGCGCACCCCGAATCGCTGACGGGCAAGTTTCTCGCGCATCCGCTGCAGCATCCGATCCAGCCGCGTCGTGAAGTGATCGCGCCCGCCAAGGGTGTGCAAGCGGTGCCGCCGCACTGGCTCACCGTGCATGGCGCCACGCTGCATAACCTGAAGAACGTGACGGCGTCGTTGCCGCTCTCGCGCCTCACGGCAATCACGGGTGTTTCCGGATCCGGCAAATCGACGCTGGCGCGCGACGTGCTGATGACGAACCTGCTCGACGCCGTAGGCCGCTCGGTGCTGTCGTCACCGGCCGAGCGACGCGCGCGCAAAGGCGCCGTGCGCCACGTCGTGAAGGCCGACGGCAAGCCGCGCGCCACGAGCGAAGCGCCGGCCGAGCCGCGTCGTCCGGTGGTGCACGCGTGGCATGGCTGCGAATCAGTAACCGGTTGGGAGACGATCGATCGCGTGCTCGAAGTCGACCAGACGCCGATCGGCAAGACACCGCGCTCATGCCCGGCAACCTACATCGGCTTCTGGGACACCATTCGCCGGCTGTTCGCCGACACGCTCGAAGCGCGTGCGCGCGGCTATTCCGCGTCGCGCTTCTCGTTCAACACCGGCGAAGGGCGTTGTCCGGCGTGCGAGGGACAAGGCGTGCGCACCATCGGCATGAGCTTCCTCGCGGACGTGAAGGTGCTGTGCGACGTCTGCCACGGTCAACGCTTCAATGCTGAGACCCTGGCCGTGACCTGGCGCGGCAAGAGCATCGGCGACGTGCTCACGATGGAAGTGGACGAGGCCGTCGAGTTCTTCGCGTCGATGCCCAGCATTGCGCATCCATTGCAACTCATGAAGGACGTGGGGCTCGGCTATCTCACGCTGGGGCAACCGTCGCCGACGCTCTCGGGCGGGGAAGCGCAGCGCATCAAGCTCGTTACCGAGCTCACGAAGGTGCGCGACGACATCACGCGCCGCGGCCAGAAGTCGCCGCACACGCTGTACGTGCTCGACGAGCCGACGGTCGGACTGCACATGGCTGACGTGGCGCGGCTCATCAACGTGCTGCACCGCCTGGTCAACGGCGGCCACACGGTGGTGGTGATCGAGCACAACCTCGACGTGATCGCGGAGGCCGACTGGATCGTCGACATGGGGCCGGAAGGCGGCAAGGACGGCGGTACGGTGGTCGCGGCCGCGTCGCCGGATGCGCTGACGAAGGTCCGTGCGAGCCATACCGGCGAAGCGCTCAAGCCGGTGCTGGCGCCCCCGATGCCGTCGTCTGCCGCACCCCGCCCGCGGACGGCTGCCGCGAAGTAACGGCTAGAGAGTCAAGGCTCGAGAGTCAAGGCCAGAGAGTCAACGGCCCGAGGGTCCGGCAAGCCCGGCCCTCGCCGCCCTCTGCAGGGACGCCATCCGGCGTCCCTTTTTTTCGTTTTCGATGCCCGAAAGGGCTGACGTTCGTTCTTATTATTTCCAAAACTGCAATTTAAAATTGGCAATTATCGTATTTATTGCAATAGACGCGGGTAATAGACTGCATCTGTCGACGATGAATTGAACATCGCCTCGTTTCAAACAGACAGGAGAAATACCATGAAGCGCACACTTATCACCTCTGCCCTGATTTCCGCGATGCTGGCTGTCTCGGCCGGTTCGGCTTTCGCCAGCGACGCTTTCGACGGTCCGTCGGAATTCTCGTGGGTCCCGCAGACCAGCGTGCTCTCGCGCGCCCAGGTTCGTGAAGAACTGGCGCAGGCGCAGCGAGCCGGCCTGGTGCAACAACACGACGCCGTTTATCCGAAGTCGGTCGCGACCGTTGGCGGTGCGACTTCGGCGGTGACGCCGGGTTCGGTCGGCCAGATGGTCGCTGCCGGTTCGACGTACTTCGGCAACTGATCCCGCTTCACTGCAGGTCGGCCGCCCTTTGGCGGCCGATTTTGTTTTGTGCGGCCAATTCGCGCGTCAACACGGGGATTTACGTTACGCGCCGATCTTGTGGACAAGTCTGTCGATAAGGCTGTGAACAAGCACCGTTTTGCCTGTGGGCAACCTTGTGGATGACGGCGGGATAACCGGTGGACAGTCGAGGGAAAAGTCGTCGATTCGACGGGGATAACCGGTGAATATCGTGGGGATAGTCGGTGGATATGTCCTGAAAAAACGGGGATAAAGCAGTGGATTTCCTGTGGGAATCCCGGGCTTTTCCTGTGCATAACCTTGTGGAATGCCGGTGCAAAACGCCCTGACCGATCCGTGGAAACACCCGCCAACCGGGGCTTTTGGGGTTACCACCGCAAAAGAAGTGCAACATTTCGATCGCGATTTCCGGGTGCGGGAGTCCGGACGGGAGCCGGTACGTCGCGAAGCCGGCACGGCGACTTGGGACGATGCGATGGACGCCGTGCGAATCGGCGCTCGCTCGGCGCAGCCCTGCGGTGAACGGTTGCGCTCGGTGCGCTGAGCGTGTTGCTAAGCATGTGCCAATCGAAGCTAAAGCGGCGGCAAGCCGGCCCTTAGAATGGGCATCCGAGACCGAACCAACCGTTCCCGCGATGGAGCGTCCTGTTTATCCGGAGACATTCGACATGAGCGACAAGGCCGAAGCCACGCAAGACCCGCAAACCCCGCAATGGCGTCTCGAGACGCTGGCGGTCCACGGCGGCTACCAGCCCGACCCGACCACGCGGGCCGTGGCGGTGCCGATCTATCAGACGGTGGCCTACGCCTTCGACGACACGCAGCATGGCGCCGACCTGTTCGACCTCAAGGTGCCGGGCAACATCTACACGCGCATCATGAACCCGACGCAGGACGTGCTCGAGCAGCGCGTCGCCGCGCTCGAAGGCGGCGTGGCCGCGCTGGCGCTCGCGTCCGGCCAGGCTGCCGTGACCTACGCCATCCAGACCATCGCCGAGGCCGGCGACAACATCGTGGCGGCCAGCACGTTGTACGGCGGCACTTACAACCTGCTCGCACACACGCTGCCGCTCTCGGGCATCGCCACGCGCTTTGCCGACCCGCGCGAGCCCGAGTCGTTCGAGCCGCTCATCGATGCCAACACGAAGGCGATCTTCGCCGAGTCGGTCGGCAACCCGCTGGGCAACATCACCGACATCGCGAAGCTGGCCGATATTGCGCACCGGCACGGCATTGCGCTCATCATCGACAACACCGTGCCCACGCCGTATCTGCTGCGCCCGTTCGAGCATGGCGCGGATATCGTCGTGCATTCGCTCACGAAGTACCTCGGCGGCCATGGCACGAGCCTGGGCGGTGCGATCGTCGACTCCGGAAAATTCCCCTGGGCGGACCACAAGGCGCGCTTCAGGCGCCTGAACGAGCCCGACGTGAGCTATCACGGCGTGGTGTACACGGAGGCGTTCGGCCCGGCGGCCTACATCGGACGCGCGCGCGTGGTGCCGCTGCGCAATACCGGCGCGGCGATCTCGCCGTTCAACGCCTTCCAGATCCTGCAAGGCATCGAGACGCTTGCGTTGCGCCTGGACCGCATCACGGACAACGCGTTGAAGGTCGCGCAGTTCCTGAACTCGCATCCGAAGGTCGAATGGGTGAACTACGCCGGCCTGCCGACGCACCCGGATCACGCGCTCGTGCAAAAGTACCTGTCGGGGCGCGGGCCCGGCATTCTCACGTTCGGCGTGAAGGGCGGGCGCGCGGCGGGTGCGGCGTTCCAGGATGCGCTGCGGCTCTTCACGCGCCTCGTCAACATTGGCGACGCGAAGTCGCTCGCCACGCATCCGGCGTCGACCACGCATCGCCAGCTCTCGCCCGAGGAATTGCGCAAGGCCGGCGTGAGCGAGGAGACGGTGCGCCTGTCCATCGGTATCGAGCACATCGACGATCTGCTCGCCGATCTGGATCAGGCGCTGGGACGCTGAACGGTCGCTGAATGCGGGACACGCCGGCCGATCCCTCATTCGGCGCCAATTCTGGCGGAGTATCATGCGCGGCAACGGGTCGGGGGCAGGCGCCCGGACTGCTGTCATGTGACTGTCACCAGATCGTCACCTGCGCGGCGTAGTGTCCTTGCCCGTCTCTCGAGGAGTGCGCATGGATTATCTGCAAGTACTGGTGCTCGCGATCGTGCAGGGCATTGCGGAGCTGCTTCCCGTGTCGAGTTCGGCACACGTCATCATGGCCGAGAAGCTCATGGGGCTCGACCCGTCGGCGCCGGCCATGACCCTGTTGCTGGTAATGCTCCACACGGGCACGATGCTCGCGGTCATCGTCTACTTCTGGAAGTCGTGGCGAGCGCGCTACTTCTCGTCGAAGCACGCCTTCGTCCACAACGCCAAGCAGGTCGTCATCGCCACCGCCTTCACAGGCGTGATCGGTCTCGCGCTGATGCTGTTCATCGAGAAGGGGCTCATGCGCGGCAGCGAGCACGCCGAGATCGAACATCTCTTCGGCAACCTCTACATCACCAGCGCCGGTCTCGCGATGGCGGGTCTCCTGATCCTGATTTCCGGCCGCAAGCGTGCGCCGACGGACGATCGCCCCATATGTGCTGAGATGACCGCTGAGATGCGCGCTGCGGACTCGGCCTGGATCGGCGCGGTGCAGGGGCTGTGCCTGCCGCTGCGCGGATTCTCGCGCTCGGGCTCCACCATTTCGACGGGCATGCTGCGCGGGCTCGACAGGGTTCGCGTGGAGGAATTCAGCTTCGCGCTCGCCGTGGTGCTCACGCCGCCGGTGATCGTCAAGGAGGCCTATCGGCTGTACAGCTCGGGCGGTGCGCACACGCTCTCGGGGCACTTCGCCACGGTGCTCGCGCCGTGCCTCGCCGGCATGGTCTTCAGCTTTCTCGCGGGCCTGATCGCGCTGCGCTGGCTCTCGCGCTGGCTCGAACATGGCCGTTGGTACCTGTTCGGCATTTATTGCCTGGCGGCGTCCGCCGCCGTGCTCGCCGCCAGCCAGGTGATGTGACGCGCACCGGGGCGCCGCCGGGATCGGCCTTCATCGCACCCGGTGGCGGGCCGTCACACCAGCGCGGCGACCACCTCCAGAAACGACGCGATCACGCGCGCCTCGCGGCGCTCCGCCAGACACACGACGACGGTCGTGGTCTCGACGCGGGCGTCGCCGATCGCCACCGTGGCCAGCCGCTTGTCGGGCGTATGCTCGCGCGCGGACACGGCCGCAACGCCCAGCCCGAGAATCACCGCCTCGCGAATCGCTTCGCGGCTGCCGATCTCCATGACCACGTTCGGCGAGACGCCCGCGTCCTGCATCGCGGCTTCGAGCGCGTGACGCGTGGTCGATCCCGGCTCGCGCATGAGCATCGGCTCGTCGGCCAATTCGGCGAGCGTCACGCTGCGGCGCTTCGCGAACCGGTGCGTGCCCGGCACCAGCAGGACGACCGGGTGCGTGCGATACGGGACCGCGTGCAGGCGCGCGTCGTCGTGGTATCGGGCGAGGACCGCGACGTCCGTGCGGTACGCCAGCAGACTTTCGATCATCTCCTCCGAGTTGCCGGGACGCATCGAGATGCGGATGCCCGGATACCGCGGCTGGAACGCGGCCACGATCTCCATGGCGTGATGCGGGCCCACCGCGCCGATGCGCAGCTCCCCCGTGCGCAGACCGCCGTGCTCCCTGAGCAGGCCGAGCGCCTCGGCTTCATCCGCGAAGATGCGCAGGCTCACCGCGTATAGCGCCTTGCCGGTCGGCGTGAGCGTGAGGCCGCGCCCATGCCGGTAGAACAACTCCACACCATAGGTCTCCTCCAGCGCGCGAATCTGCGTGGTCATCGTGGGCTGGCTCACATGCAACGCCTGCGCCGCGCGCGTCACGCTGCCGTGCCGTGCGACCGCGTGGAACGAGCGCAATTGGGTTATCCGCATCGATGACGCTCCCGTGACGAGGTATAGATTGGACGAATAGGTCGTGGAAAAAATGTGAATTGGAAGTATAGGTCGTCGCTCACCATAATCCAGCTCAATCTTCCTCGATCGGCTGCCGGCGCCCACGCGCGGCGGCACCGCCCACGCCATGACTGCACGCTCACGCTTTCACAATCCGGTCGACGTTCATTTCGGCGCAGGAGCGCTCGCGCATTTGCCCGCGCTCGTCGGCGAACGCCGCGCGGTACTCGTCACCATGCCGGAAGCGCGCGCGCTCGGTATGACCGGACAGGTCGAGGCGTTGCTCGGGCGACGTCTGGCCGGGGTGATCGATCAGGTGAGCCCGAACCCGGACGTGCGCGAACTCGCACCCATGTACGGCCAGTTCTGGCGCGAGTACGCGCATTGCGAAGTGATCGTGGCGCTGGGTGGCGGCAGCGCGCTCGACACGGCCAAGCTGCTGATGGTCGCCGGAGATGACGAGCGCTTCGGCACGCTCGTCGATGCGCTCGAGGCGCGCGAGGCCGGCGGCAGCTTCCGCCCCACGCGCACCAAGCGTCTGATTACCATCCCCACGACGGCCGGCACGGGCAGCGAAGTCACGCCGTGGGCCACGCTGTGGGACCGCCATGTGAAGCGCAGGAAGTACTCGCTGCATCTGCCGCAGACGTGGCCGGAAGCGGCGATCGTCGACCCGCGGCTCACACGCTCGCTGCCGGGCGCCATCACGTTGCAAAGCGGGCTCGACGCGCTCTCGCATGCGCTCGAAGCGATCTGGAACGTCAACGCCAATCCGATCTCCGACACGTTCGCCGTGGCGGCGGCGCGCGACATGATGCACGTGCTGCCGCAACTCATGGCGGCGCTCGACGACGAGGCGCTGCGCAGCCGCGCCGCGCTCGCCGCGTTGCAGGCGGGACTGGCGTTCTCGAACACGAAGACCGCGCTCGCGCACTCGATTTCCTACGACATGACGATCCGTCACGGGCTGCCGCACGGCATTGCCTGTTCGTTCACGCTGCCTGCCGTGATGCGGCTGGCCATCGGACGCCGCCCGGACCGCGACGCCGTGCTCGCGCAAGTGTTCGACGGCGATATCGCCAGTGCGCCGGCGCGGCTCACCGCGTTTCTGAACGGCCTGGGCGTCGCGACGGAGTTCGCGGCGTATGGCGTGAGCGAACCCGAGTCGAGCGCCATGATCGCCGCCGCGCTGGACGGCCCGCGCGGGCGCAACTTCATCGGCGCAGCGGCCTGACCGATCGACGGCTGCCCCGGCCCGGCGGTCCACGGTCGTGCATGCGTGGTTTCGAGCCTTACCAGCAGTCCCCGCAGCTCCAGCATCACCCATCATCAAGAAGAACCGCCGCGCGCCAGCGGCGCGGCATCGAGACATCACAGGAGACAGACGCCCGGCGCAGACCGTGCGTCGCAGCGCGCCGCCACGGCGCGGCGCATCAACAGGAGGCGCAATGGAACAGGTTCTCTCCGGCGTGAGCGGCAGCGATGCGGCGTCCGCCGAAAAAGCGGTGCGCACGGTCGCGCTTGCCAGCCTGATCGGTACGACCGTCGAGTGGTACGACTTCTTCCTGTACGGCACCGTCACAGGACTCGTTTTCAACAAGCTTTTCTTTCCGAGCGGCGACGCATTCGTGGCCACGGCGCTCGCTTACACCGTCTACGCCGTGGGCTTCGCGACCCGGCCGCTCGGCGGCATTCTGTTCGGCCACTTCGGCGACCGGCTCGGGCGCAAGCCCTTGCTCATCGTCACGCTCACTATCATGGGCGTGTCCACGTTCCTGATCGGCCTGGTGCCGACGTACCAGAGCATTGGCATCGCGGCGCCCCTGATCCTGCTGTTCCTGCGTCTGTTGCAGGGCATCGGTCTGGGCGGCGAATGGGGCGGCGCGGTGCTCATGGCGTTCGAGTACGCACCGCGCGACAGGCGCGGGCAGTTCGCGGCGTACCCGCAGATCGGGCTGGCGGTCGGACTGTGCCTGTCGACGGGCGTCGTCGCCCTGCTCTCGTCGACCCTGACTGATGCCCAGTTCATGTCGTGGGGATGGCGCGTGGCGTTCATGCTCAGCCTGTTGCTCGTGGCCGTCGGCATGTTCATCCGGCTGCGGGTGCTGGAGACGCCGGAGTTCGCCCGTATCAGGGACAGTCAGCGCGTGGCGCACGTGCCGCTCTCGGAGATCGCGCGCGACTATCGGCGCAACGTACTGCTGGGCTGGGGTGCGCGCTACATCGACGGCGTGGTGTTCAACGTCTATGCCGTGTTCGCGATCTCGTATCTCGTGGGCACGCTGCATTTCCCGAAAACGCCGATTCTCGTGGCCGTCACGCTCGCCGCGCTGGTGCTCGTGGCGGCCATTCCCTATGCGTCGAAGCTCTCCGATCGCGCGGGCCGTCGCCGCGTGTTCGGCTGGGGGGCGCTCGCCTGCGGCGTGGCCTCGGTGCCGGCGCTCGCGGTAATGCACTACGCATCGAACATCTGGGCCGTATCGCTTGCGGTGATCGTGCCGCTCGGCGTGATCTACGCGTTCGTGTACGGGCCGGAGGCGTCGATGTTCTGCGAGCTTTTCGACACGCGCGTGCGGTACACGGGTATTTCGGTGGTGTACCAGGTCTCGGGCATCGTCTCGAGCTCGATCACGCCGCTGGTGGCCGCGACGCTGCTCGAATACGGCGGCGGCAAGCCGTGGTGGATTGCGGTGTATGTGTTGGCGGTGGGATGCCTGTCCGCGGCGTGCGCGGCGGCGATGAAGCGGACCTACTGAGGGAGGCGATCGACGAAGGGGGTCGAGCGGACGGGGGAAGAGAACGGGGAAAGAGAACGGGAAGAGGACGGAGGTGAAGGGTCCCGGGCCGCGGGAACACGGCAGGCCGGCGGATGGCTCCCCGGCTTGCCGTTCTTTTTGCGCCGCGTCAGAACCGGCGGCGCCGGATGTTGCCGCCGACGCTCATTGGCCGAAGTAGATCGAGCCGGCGCGGTTCACGCGGCCCGGGACTTCGTAGACCGGGGCGACCGTGGTGGTCTGCGGTGCCGCCACCGGGCCCGGCTGGGCCTGCGCCGGCTGCCGGGGCTGCGTTTGCTGAGCCTGCTGCGGCGCGGGGGCGGGTTGCGTGTTTTCGGCGGCGGTCACGGCGCCCGTGCTCAACAAGGCGGCGGCGAAGGCCGAGGCGATCAGCGCTTGCTTCATGTTCGTTTCTCCTGTCTGGCGAGACGTCCACCATGGGCGTCGTCATTGCTGCCAATCTACGCCGGCGAAACAAGGAGAAAAATGCGCGCTCGGAGAAGGGCGCATTGCTGAAAACGAAATAATGACTTGCCGATGACGGCGATAGCGCCGTTTCGTGGTCTGAACGAGCCGCCGCCTCGCCGTCGGGCTCAGCGGCGCGTTACGCGGGCTTCCTGACGGCGCGAGCGGGCGGCACGGCTGCGCAGATACGAGGCCGTGAGCACCGAAGCGCTCGCCAGCAAAAGGAAAGAACCGAGGGCGGCCATTGTCTTGCTCCTGTCTTTGTTGCCGTCGTCGCCGCGGTGCGGCGCACCCTGCGAGCCATGACGACGGGGGACTTCACGATGTCACTCTACTGCTGACGCTCTGTGCAACAAACCCCGTCCGATCAAACAAGCTGTTGCGCGCAGCGGCGTTTGCGGTCGATTTCGCGCCCGAACCCCGCCATTGACCTGCCATATGCCCGTTTCAACGGCGTTAAACGCCTGATTTTCAATAGTTTTTTCGAATCGGACGATCGGTCGCGTTTTGTAGACGATCGGTTGCGAAAAAACCACGGGTTTTCCCTAGGATTCATCCATGCCAACGCGACGGACACCGCGACCCAGCAAAAACGCGGCAGGTGCCCCGAACGCTAGCTGACCACGAAAGTACACAACCATTGACAGGAGTATCACCATGAACACCCGTATCCTTGCTGCTGTTGTCGCTGCTGCCTCGTTCGTGTCGGCCTCTGCATTCGCCGACGCTCGTTACAACGACAACACCCCCGACATCCAGGTCCAGGCCAGCCAGTTGACTCGTGCCGAAGTGCGCAGCGAACTGGCGCAGGCCGCCGCGGCCGGCCAACTGAACCAGGTCGAGACCGGCACGCCGCTGATCGCTGCCTCGCAAGCGCAAAAGGCCGTGCCGGCCAACGCGCTGACGCGTGCGGACGTGCGCGCCCAACTGAGCGAGCGCGCCCTGCTCGACCGGGACAGCCGTTCGTGAGTCGAAGCCGCGGCGCCAGCCCGCGACGCGAAGCCGCCGGCCTTTCGAGGCCGGCGGTTTTTTCACAAGGGGCTCAAACTTTCGACGTCTCGCCCGTCGGTCAGCGCGCGTACAGCTCCGGCGCCTGCGCGATGAGATAGAGCACCGCGCCGATCAGTCCGCCGACGAGGGTGCCGTTGATGCGGATGTACTGCAGGTCCTGGCCGACGCTCAGCCGGATTTGCCGAGACAGATGTTCGGCGTTCCAGCCGTGCACGGTGGCGCGGATGTGTTCCGTCACGAAGTCGGCGAAGCCGGGCGCCATGCGCTCGGCGGCATCGAGCAGTTGCGCGTCGAGCGCCCGGCGCAGCGATTCGCTGCGTGCGAGTTCCTGTCCGATCCACGCTGCCGCGCCGGTGATTTTCGCGCCGATCACCGAATCCTTTTGCGCGAGGTCGCGCTTCACCCAACCGCGCCACTCGTTCCACAGGCCGCCCACGTATGCGTTGAGCGCCGTGTCGCCCTTGAGCTGCGCCTTGAACGCGTCGAGCCTCGACTGCAGTTCGGCGTCATGCTTCAGACGATCGATCAGGCCCGCCACCGCGCGATCGAAGGCCTGACGCAGTTGATGCGACTCGTCCGCCTCCATTTGCGCGAGCAGGCGCATGAGCGCTGCCGAAATCATCTCCGCGCCCTTGTCGCCGATCCACTCCGATGGCAGCACCTTCTCCTTTCTCGGATGATCGGTCTTGAGCCATTCGACGATGCGCGCCGAAATGAACTCGCGCGTGTCCGGCTCGTTGAGCAGCGCGACGAGGTAATCGAGCGCTTCGTCGAGAAGCGCCTGATGGCGGCCGTCGCGCGTGAGCGTGTCGAGGATGGCCGCGGCAGAGCGCGACATGTCGAGCCGGTCGATCATCGTGTCGAGGGCGCGCCGTATGAAGGCCTGCACGTTGCGCTCGTCCATCACGTCGAGCACGCCGGCGGCGACCTTCACCATCACGGCGCTCAACTGACGCGTGTTTTCGTAGGAGCCCAGCCAGTGCGATACCGCGTCGGCCGGGTTCTGCTGCCGGATCAGGCGCACGACCGAGGGGGTATCGAGAAATTTCTCGCGCACGAAGCGCGCGAGGCCGTCGCCCAACGCATCCTTTTTGCGGATGAGGATGTTGGTGTGCCGTGAGAGGCCCGGAATCGGAATACGGCGGAAAAGCGCCTCGACCGCGAACCAGTCGGCGAGCCCGCCCACCATCGCGGCTTCGGCGGCGGCGCGGATCCAGCCGGTGACGAAGTGCGGGGGCATGAACAGCGTGGCAATGAAAACGACCAGCGCCACGAGAAGAAAGGACAGGGCGCGCCGTTCGGCGCGTTGCAGGGCGATGGCGGGGTCCATGCGCGACCGGCTCCTGAAGAAACGAGGACGCCCGACAGGTTACCCCGTCGGGCGCCCGATGATAAGGGCCGCATCGGCCGACGTGCCGACGGGCAGACGGACCGGCGGCATCGTCGCGCGCGATGCCGCCGCCCTCGAGGCGATGCTTACCCGCGTTGCTTTGCCTTCAGCTCCAGGCGGTACTTGTGCAGCAGCGGCTCGGTGTAGCCGTTGGGCTGCGTGAGCCCTTCGAACACCAGCGCGCTTGCCGCCCGGAAGGCCAGCGAGTCGTCGAAGTTCGGCGCCATCGGACGATAGGCCTTGTCGCCGGCGTTCTGCTTGTCGACCACAACCGCCATGCGCTTTAGCGTCTGTTCGACCTGTTCGCGCGTGATCACGCCATGGCGCAGCCAGTTCGCCAGGTGCTGGCTCGAGATGCGCAGCGTGGCGCGGTCTTCCATCAGGCCAACGTCGTTGATGTCCGGCACCTTCGAGCAACCCACGCCCTGGTCGATCCAGCGCACCACGTAGCCCAGGATGCCCTGCGCATTGTTTTCGATCTCCTTGCGGATCTCCTCGGCGCTCCACTCGGCCTTGGCTACCACCGGCACGCTCAGCAGACCAGTGAGAAGGGCGTCGCGCTCTTTCGCGTAGTCGATTTGCTCGAGTGCCTGCTGCACGGCCTGCACGTCCACCATGTGATAGTGCAGCGCGTGCAGCGTGGCCGCGGTCGGCGACGGCACCCATGCGGTGTTCGCCCCCGCCTTCGGATGCGCGATCTTCTGCTCGAGCATGGCGTGCATCAGGTCCGGCATGGCCCACATGCCCTTGCCGATCTGGGCGCGGCCGCGCAGACCCGCGGCCAGGCCCACGAGCACGTTGCTCTTCTCATACGCGGCGATCCACGCCGAGGACTTCATGTCGCCCTTGCGCATCATCGGGCCCGCTTCCATCGCGGTGTGCATTTCGTCGCCCGTGCGATCGAGGAAGCCGGTGTTGATGAACGCCACGCGCGCGGCGGCGGCCGCGATACAGGCCGAGAGGTTCACCGACGTGCGGCGCTCTTCGTCCATGATGCCCATCTTGAGCGTGTTGCGCGGCAGCGCGTAGAGGTCCTCGATGCGGGCAAACAGCTCGTCGGCGAACGCGACCTCGGCCGGGCCGTGCATCTTTGGCTTGACGATGTAGATCGAGCCGGTGCGCGAGTTCAGTCGCAGCTTGCGGTCGTGCAGCGCCGCGAGCACCGTCACCACGCCGTCGAGAATGCCTTCCGGAATTTCGCGGCCCTCGCGATCGAGGACCGCCGGGTTGGTCATCAGGTGACCCACGTTGCGGATGAACAGCAGCGAGCGGCCATGCAGCTTCACGGGCTTGCCGTCGGCGCCGGTGTACTCGCGATCGGCGTTCAGGCGACGCGTGAACGTCTTGCCGCCCTTGCTCACCTCTTCCGTGAGCGTGCCTTGCATCAGGCCGAGCCAGTTGCGGTAGAGCTCGACCTTGTCATCGGCGTCCACGGCGGCGACCGAGTCTTCACAGTCGATGATGGTCGTGACGGCTGCTTCGACGAGCACGTCCTTGACATGGGCGGCGTCCGTCTTGCCGATCGGATGGTTCGCGTCGAACTGGATCTCGAAGTGCAGACCGTTGTGCTTGAGCAGCACGGCCACCGGCGACGCCGCGTCGCCCTGATGGCCGATGAACTGCGCCGGCGTGGCGAGCCCGGTCTGGCCGCCCCTGGTGGTGACGACGAGCTTGCCGCCTTCCACGCGATAGCCGGTGGCATCCTTGTGCGAGCCCTGCGCAAGCGGCGCCGCCTGGTCGAGGAAGCCGCGCGCGAAGGCGATCACGAGTTCGCCGCGCTTCGGGTTGTAGCCGGTGCCCTTCTCGGCGCCGTTGGTTTCGGGAATGGCGTCCGTGCCATAGAGCGCGTCGTACAGGCTGCCCCAGCGCGCGTTGGCGGCGTTGAGCGCATAGCGCGCGTTCGAGAGCGGCACGACGAGTTGCGGGCCGGCCTGCTCGGCGATTTCGTAATCGACATTGGCCGTGGTGGCCTTCACTTCGGCCGGAGCGGGCAGCAGGTAGCCGATCTTTTCCAGGAAGGCCCGATAGGCGGGCGCGTCGGTGATCGGGCCCGGGTTGGCGCGGTGCCAGGCGTCGAGTTCGGCCTGCAGACGGTCGCGCTCGGCGAGCAAGGCGCGGTTCTTCGGGGCGAGGTCGTGGACGATGGCGTCGAAACCGCGCCAGAACGCGTCGACATCGACGCCGGTGCCCGGCAGGGCTTCCTTTTCGATGAACGCGATCAGATTGTCTGCGACCGTCAGGCCGCCACGCAGGGAAGTGGAAGTCATGATGCTGTACTCGAGTTTGAAAACCAGGTTGACGCGACTTCGTCCGCCGATTCGCCGCAGGCCCGGGTCCCGATGCGGGTCACGCCGGCAGTACGACTGACGATAAGGGGCAGTCTTATATAAGACTCTGAGTGTAATCCTTCTGGCGGCGCTCGAAAACCCGGGATTTCGAGTCGCGACACGCCCCCGGGTTATAGGTGGCATAAGGGTTTGCGTATGACGTCCACCCCGCAAGGCTCCGCGCCTGCCGGCCATTTTTCCGTGTGCAATTGCAGCATTCGGTACGGCGTTTCATCTTGTGAGAAATGGCGTCGAGAGATGGCGAAGGGCGGCCCACGAGAGGTCCGGAGAATTTTGACGATGCTCGTTGGCACGGGCGCACGGGTTACGCTATGCGGTTGCATGACGACCCATGCGTGAGCCAACATCCCGGACACCCCGGAAAAGCGCCTGCCGAGGAGGCATGAATCGTGAAACAAATACTGATGATGAGCAGTTCCCGCAAGGGCAACCTCGCCTACATGGAGCACGCCGACGACCAACTCCACGCCGTGCTCAGGGCACGCGCGGGCCGGGTGCTGTTCGTGCCCTACGCCGGCGGCATCACCTTCAGCTACGACGACTACGAGGCGCGTGTGAAGCCGGTGTTCGAGCGTCTCGGATATGAGCTCGAGTCGATCCATCGCCATCGCGATCCGCGAGCGGCCGTGGAGCGGGCGCAAGCCATCGCCGTGGGCGGCGGCAACACGTTTGCCCTACTCGAGCGCATGTACGATGCGGGCATCGTGGACCTGATTCGCGAGCGCGTGAGCGCCGGCGTGCCGTACATCGGCTGGAGCGCCGGTTCGAACGTCGCGTGCCCGACGATTCGCACCACCAACGACATGCCCATCGTGGAGCCGCCCACGTTCAAGGCGCTCGGCCTGATCCCGTTCCAGGTCAATCCGCACTTCATCGGCGGCAAGCCGGCCGGTCACAACGGCGAATCGCGCGAGGAACGCCTGGCCGAGTATCTCGCCATCCATCCGGGCGAGTCCGTGGTCGGTCTTCCGGAGGGCACCGCGCTGCACGTCCAGGGGGAGAACGCCACGGTGCTCGGCGAGTTCGACGTGCTTCACTTCAAGCAGGGCGGCGTCATCGACAGGATCGCGACGGGCAGCACTTTCGCGCTCGCGTCCCTCTAGTACGTGCTGGCGGCGCCGCTTCCGAACGGGACGATCGGCGTCTTCACGCGCATTGGCCTCGAAGCAGGCGCAACGCCCGGGTCGATAGCGTTCTGGAAGTGCTTCGTCGCATTTCCGCTGGTGCTGTCGTACTGTGTGGCGAATCACGAGCTTCACGTGCAAACGTCGAAGCTTGCGCCTCGCTGGCCGCGACTCGTCCGGCGGTTCGGGTTCGGCAGCGTGTTCCATCGAAACCGGCGATCCGCTATTCGCGACATTGTTCGGATTCGCCGTCTTCAGCGAGTCTCTCGGCGTTGCGGGCATTGCAGGGGCGGGCTGCAACATGGCAGGACGCCTGATCGCCATTCGACCACAGTAGACGCGTCGGCGTCGCCGTAAAACGACGCCGCCGCCCGGGCGTGAACCACGGGCGGCGGTCGGACAATGTTGACGGCAGGCGGCGCGCTGCGCAGCCGCTGTCGTGAGTGGCGGCGGCGGTGGCGGCGATCAGGCGTCGTCGTCGAGCCAGGGCACTTCGACGTCGGTCAGGAAGGCGACCATCGCGAGCGGACGCGCCTCGTGGCGGCCCATCTTGCCATCGGCGCGATGCCACTCCACGCGGAACGTCTCGGGGTACCGGTCGGCGATCAGCTGCACGGTACGCAGTTCCTCTTCGTCGGCTTCCTCGATCGGGCCGTCGAAGGACAGCACCAGCGACTGCGGCCATACGCCGTCTTCCGGATCGTAGACCTTGTCGCCGTTCGGCACGTCTACCACCGCTTCGACGCCGATCGTCGCCGAGGCTGCCACGATCATCTCGCCAAGCGCGCGCAGTAGCGCCGTCGCACGTGCGGAGTTGATCTGACGCATGGCGAGGTCGCCGCGCGTCAGGGCTTGTTCCAGCTTGGGATCGGTTTTTTGTTTGGACATGCGGTTCCTCGGTAAAACGTTGACCACCGCGCGGGCGCGGCGCCATGTCACTGCGACACCGCCGTCATGCGCGGGGTTCCGATGCTACCACCGTCGCGCACGCTGGGGCGCATTACAATGCGGTTTTCGTTATCTGCCGCTGCCGGATGCCAGCCGCCCGCCGGTCTGTTCCGCCCGGAGCCCGCCTCGCCATGAATTCGCGCAAGCCCGCCCAGCCTCCCCAAGCGCCTGAAACCTCTGGAGTCCCGAAAGCCGCGGAGGTCCCGGAAGTCCCGGAAGTCCCGAACGTCCCCCATGCCGCGCCGACGGGCGCGAGCGACGTCTATTTGCGGCTGCTCGGCGAGACCGCCAGGATCGACTGGAAGGATCTGGAATCGTTCTTTGCGCGCGGCGTGCTGCTGCACGTGGCGCCCGGCGTGGATCTGGTATCGGTGGCCGAGGCCGTGGCCAACGACGACACGGCTGCCGTCTCGCAATGGCTCTCGTCCGGCATGGTGCAACGCATGCAGGCCGAACAGGCGAGCGATTTCACCGCGCGTAAGCCCGAATTGTGGGCGGTCGTCGTCGCGCCCTGGGTGCTCGTGCAGGAGCGCGGCGCCGTCGCCTGAAACAGCGCGCTTCGTCTTATTCCGTGATGCCGGCTTCGACGAGACGACGCGTGCAATCCTCCAGCAAGTCCTGCGCCACGACTGACGCATACGCGTAGTCCGCGTCGAGCGACTCCATCATTTCATGTGCCGTGTAGAGGCCGGCTTCGCGCGACAGCGCGCCGGCGAGCTCACGCGCGAAGTCGTCGCTCAACGACGACAGCAGGCGGCGCTCCTCCAGCGGCAATTGCAGCCGGGAACGCGATAGCCACATCTGCGCGAGCGTCGCCCCCTGCTTGTCCGTCATCCACTGGCCGTGTTCGTAATACGCCGACAGACGCTCGGCCGTGAGCGCGAAGAGCAGCGCGCGGCGGGTGTTGAAATTCAGACGAATCGGTGAGGCTTCCGGCATGGCGGCAACCGCAAAATGCGGGCAAAAACGGGACGAGGGGGTCGAGGGGGCAAAGGTATCACGCAAAGAGCCGCAGCAGCGCATTGCGCGCGTGGCGGATGAGTTCGGTCTCGTCGGCGCGTCCGGGCAGCAAATGGAATTCGGCACGCGGCAGCGGCGGCAGCCCGAGCGAGGGCGGACACACCACGAGATCCGGCGTAAGCGCCGACTCGTTCAGACACGAGATGCCGAGGCCCGCGCCGAGCGCCAGTTGCATGCCGGCCACGCCGGCGGCAGAGTGCGAAACGCGGTACGGCACCTTGTGTTTTTCCAGCACGGCGAGCACCAGGCTTTGCAGCGCGCATGACGGCGGCAGCGTGACCAGCGGCAACGGTTCGCCGATCGGTTCGGCCAGCGTCGACGACATCGCCCACACGAGGCGCTCGCGGCGCACCAGCGTGCCGGGCGTGCGGTAGCCGAGCGCTTTTGCGCCCTTGCCGACATCTCCGTTCATCAGCCGCAACGCCAATCCCACATCGAAATGCTCGCCGGTGAGCGCGGTGCGCTCGATCTGGGCGCTTTGCATGGCACTCACGTGCAGGCGCAGGCGCGGATACAGACTCGTGAAGCGCTTGAGCACGCGGCCCACGTCGTGCGGACGGTAGTAATCGGTAATGGCGATGCGCAACTCGCCGTCGAGCAGCACGCCTTGCAGGTCCTCGAATGCGGCTTCTGACAACGCCGCAATCTGACGCGCGTAAGCGAGCAGACGTGTCCCGGCCGGCGTGGCGCGCATCCCTTTGCGCGAGCGCACGAGCAGCGGCTGTCCGGCGCGTTCCTCCAGCTTCTTGAGTTGTTCGCTTACCGTCGATTGCGACAGAAAGATCTGCTCTGCCGCCGCCGAAATGCTGCCGGCGTCGTGGATGGCGATGAAGGTACGCAACTGTGTGAGGTCGAACGCGCGAACGGTCATGGCGAGTCTCAGAGGATGCGCCGCGCGAGCGGGCGGGTGGCCGGGCGGCCGAACGGCATTAATCCGGAAAACACGATATAAGGCATCGAATTTTCCCGCTTTTCCGATGGATTGTCCATCGGTACGATGCGCAAGCATGGCGTCGGACCTGTCCGCTGACGGTGTCGCGGCGCCCCCGATCCTCCTTATTGCGCCGCGCGCCCGCGCACCGTGTCACTCATGAGCGAACGACTCTCCTGCACCGCGACCGTCCCGTCTGCCGTCGTCACGGCGACCTCCCCCGTCCTTGACCGCAGTCATCGCTGGAAAGTGCTTGGCGTTGGGGTGGCGGCCAATGCCAGTTTCGCCGCCGCGCTGGGCGGCATTCCCGCGACGGCCGTCCAGATGCGCGCGGCCTACGCGCTGGCGAACGCGGATCTCGGCATCGTGCTCGGCATGATCGGCCTGGGCATTGCCGTCTCGGAACTGCCCTGGGGCATGCTCACCGATCGCTGGGGCGACCGGCGCGTGCTGCTCGCCGGCTTGCTGGCGAGCGCGGCAGCGCTCGTCGCACTCGGTCTGTGGGGCGCGCCTGCGCCGCACTACGTGCCGTCGATGCCGATGCTTGCGGCCGGCATGCTTGCCGTCGGCGTGCTGGGCGGCAGCGTGAACGGATCGAGCGGACGCGCCGTCATGCGCTGGTTTCACGACAACGAGCGGGGGCTGGCCATGAGCGTGCGCCAGTGCGCCGTGCCGCTCGGGGGCGGCATCGGCGCATTGCTGCTGCCGGGAGTCGCGCTGCATCTGGGCTTCGGCGCGGTGTACGGCGGGCTCGCGGCCGCCTGTTTCGCGGCGGCCTTCATGGCGTGGTTGTGGTTGCGCGAGCCGCCCGAGGCGCCGCATGAGACGCGGCGCGACGCGCATGGGTGCGCGGCCTCGGGCTATTCGCCGCTGCGCGACCGCAAGCTGCTCGGCACTGCCCTCGGCATGGCCGTGCTGGCGATGCCGCAGGTGGCGGTGCTCACCTTCGGCACGGTGTTTCTGCACGACTTTGCGCATGTCGACGTGGCCACGATCTCGCTCGCGCTCGGCGTGGTGCAGGGCGGGGCCGCCATCACGCGCGTGTGGAGCGGACGCTATACGGACAAGCGCCGCAACCGTCCTCAGTACCTTCGTGCGTGCACGATTGCCGTGGGCGCGGTCTTTGCCGCGCTGGCCGTGCTCGTCGCGTGGCTGGGGCACCATCCTGAATGGCTGGCGCACGGCACGCCGGCGATGATCGCGCTGCTCGCCGCGGGCGGTGTGATCGCGTCGGCTTGGCACGGCGTGGCGTTTACCGAATTGGCGACGATGGCGGGCGCTTCACGCGCGGGCACGGCGCTGGGCATTGGCAACACCGGCGTATTTCTCACGATGTTCCTCACGCCGCTGTCGATTCCGCTGCTGCTCGCGCTCGGCGGTTGGGGACTGGTGTGGGCCGGCGGCCTGATGTGCGCCGCGCTGGCGTGGCCGCTTTTCGTGTGGTCGCATCGACGCTGAGCCGCGCGCCGCGGTTCAGCGTGGGGTCAGGGCAGACGAATGTTGGCGACGAGAAAGTCGAGGAACGCCCGTACACGGGCGGGCAAGTGTCCGCCCTGTCCGATGTAGACGGCGTGCACCGGCTCGAGATCGCCCGGATTGTAGTCCTCGAGCACGGTGACGAGCCGTCCGGCGCGCAAGTCGGCGTCGACGTGATAGCGCGAATGGCGGGCGAGTCCCAGCCCTTCGACGGCCAGCTGGCGCATCATCTCGCCGTTGCTCACGACCATGTTGCCGATCTGCGGGTAGTGCGTGACGCCGCCGGCGCCGTCGAGAAAAGGCCAGCCCTGCACCTGGCGGTCGAAATTGAACGCCATCACGTTGTGGTGGATCAGGTCGGCCGGCGTGCGCAACGGGCCGTTGCGCGCCAGATACTCGGGCGAGGCCACCACGTGCACGCGGCTCTCGCCGAGCTTGCGGGCCACCAGCCGCGAGTCGCGCAGCGGACCGGCGCGTACCGCGACGTCGGCACGTTGTTCGAGCAGGTCGACGACGGTGTCGGTCAGTGTGAGATCGAGCCGGATCTCCGGATATTGCGCGAGAAATGCGGGGATGACCGGCAGCAGATAGTGCGTGCCGATCGGCACGCTCGAATTGACACGCAGCAGCCCGCGCGGCACGGCGCCTGCCGCCGCCTCGCGCTCGGCCGCCTCGATGTCGGCCAGCACGAGCACCGCCCGCTCGTGAAAGGCCGTCCCCTCGGGCGTGAGCTGCAGACGGCGCGTGGAACGATTGAAGAGCCGGGTGCCCAGGCGCGCCTCGAGCCGCGCAATCAGCTTGCTCACGGCGGACGGCGTCATGTGCAGTGCCCGCGCCGCCGCCGAGAAGCCGCCCAGCTCCACGACGCGCGTGAACACTTCCATATCGCCCGAGCGATTGACGTCCTGTCGACCCATCGGCTGTGCCCTCGACCCTTGCAGTGACTGATTGCGCGCGATCCTGTGACGTTGAGTCACAAATGATTTTCCTTCGCGCAGTCTATTTCATCAATGCGAGGACGTCTATATTCCGCTCATCGGTCGGCCGCCGTCACCCGGCGGGCGTGAACCGTTCCCAACATCAGACAGGAGTTTTTCCGTGCCCATCGCCCTTTACGCCCTGACCGCCGGTGCCTTCGGCATCGGCGTGACGGAATTCGTCATCATGGGTCTGCTGCTCAACGTCGGCGCCGATTTCGGCGTGTCGATCGCGGCGGCGGGCCTGCTGATCTCCGGTTACGCGCTCGGTGTCGTCGTCGGCGCCCCGCTCATGACGACCGCCACCGCCCGCTGGCCGCGCAAGACCGTGCTGCTCGTGCTCATGGCCATCTTCACCATCGGCAACGCGGCATGTGCGCTCGCGCCGAACTACGCGGCGCTCATGGCTGCGCGTGTGCTGACGTCGTTCGCGCACGGCACGTTCTTCGGCGTCGGCTCGGTCGTGGCGACCGGCCTCGTGTCGCGCGAACGCCGCGCCTCGGCCATCGCCGTGATGTTTACCGGCCTGACCGTGGCCAACATTCTGGGGGTGCCGTTCGGCACGTGGCTCGGCCAGCACTTCGGCTGGCGCGCGAGCTTCTGGGCCGTCACGCTCATCGGCGCGCTTGCGTTCCTCGTGATTGCGTGGTTCGTGCCGAAGATCGCCGCGCCCAAGGACGCCGGCGACTGGCGTGCCGACCTGCGTGCGCTGGCCCGCCGTCCTGTGCTGCTCGGTCTCCTGACCACCGTGCTTGGCTGGGTGGGCGTGTTCGGCGTATTCACCTACATCGCGCCGCTGCTCACGGAAGTGACGGGTTTCTCCGAAGGCGCCGTCTCGCCGATCCTGCTGATCTTCGGCGGCGGTCTGGTCGTCGGCAACCTGCTCGGCGGCAAGCTGGCCGATCGGCGCGTGGTGCCGACGGTGCTCGGCAGCCTGCTCACCCTGTCCGTCGTACTCGGCCTGATGACGTTCGCCCTGCACTCGCACTGGCTCGCCATCGTCTTCGTGGCGCTGCTCGGCGCGGCCGCCTTCGCGACCGTCGCGCCGCTGCAGCTGTGGGTAATGGAGAAGGCGTCGGGCGCCGGCGAGAGCCTCGCGTCGAGCTTCAATATTGCCGCGTTCAATCTCGGCAACGCGATCGGTGCGTGGCTCGGCGGCTTCGTCATCGAACACGGCCCGGGCCTGACGGCCGTGCCGTGGGTGGCGGCGCTCGTGCCGCTGGCCGGCGTTGGCGTGGCAGTGCTGAGCCTGCGACTGGATCGCCGCGACGCGCAGACGCTCACGCCGGTTTGCGAGAACCCGGCGTCGTGACCTTCCGCCCGGCCTGATGCGCTCGCGTCAGGCCAGCACCCCGATGATCACACTGGCGGCCGCGAATGCGGCCGTGGCGTCGGCTCCGGGGGCCAGGCCCCGCGCGCTCACCGTCTCGTGCGGCACGACCGCGGCGAGCCGGCTGCCGCCGGGCAAGGCGAGGAGGATCTCGGCCTGACCCCCCTCGTCGGTGATCGCGTCGATCGTGCCCGCCAGACGGTTTGCCGCGGGCAATCCCGCGAGATCGGCGTCGCGCGCCACGTCGATCCACGGCGCCTTGACGAGCGCGAACGCTTCGCCGCCCACCGCCAGGCCGAGCGTCTGCGTGCTGTGATGGGTGAGCGACGCGGTAATCGTCTCGCCGCCAGGCAGTGCAAGCGTTACCTCGTCGTTCACGCCGCACGACCGGATGCCGGAGATCGTGCCGTGCAGCTGGTTGCGTGCGCTCGTCTGAAGGGCGAGTCGCGAAATGAGCGGCCATTGCTCGCCGAACGGCTCCAGGTCGCCGGCCACGCGGGCGAGGAATTGTTGCTGTGCCGCTTCGACGGCACGGAACGCGGCGACCAGCTTCGCGCCGCGCGCGGTGAGCCGGGTGCCGCCGCCGCCGCGCCCGCCCGTGCTGCGCTCCACGAGCGGCTCGCCGGCGAGCTGATTCATGGCATCTACCGCGTCCCAGGCGGCCTTGTAGCTCATGCCGGCCGCCCGTGCCGCCGCCGTAATCGAACCCTGCGCGGCAATGTGCTCGAGCAGCGCGATACGCGCCTGCCCGCCCAGCGACGCGTTGCCCCGATGCAGCCAGAGCGAGCCGCTCACTTGCAAGTTGTCGGTCATTTCGTTGTGTAAAACATCATCCGGCGTTGAGGAAGGTTCGGAAACCATAACGTTTTTATCGTTTCAATACAGCAGGTCGTCGCATCCGAAAGGGCTGGCAAACCGTTCGGACGATCGTGCGGTTTGCCGGTCAGTGCGTCGCCCGGAGCGTATCGCCGCACGAGGCCGGATCGGAAAGTGTTGCGGCGCACCAACGAAGCGCGCTTCGGGCGTCACGGTGGGGGACGAATGGGGGACGTTTCTCCTCTACATTCAATTTGCCGCATGCCCCCCCAGTGCCGGTAATGCCGCATCGGACGGACGTTTCAGTCTCGCGTGCAACCGGGAATGCGACGTTTACCGAAGTGCCCACTCACCTGACACAACAGAAACGGGGTGAAATGATGCGCGTCAGGAATATCAAGGAAACGGTTGACGGGGCCCGATACTATCGTCTGGTTCGCACGCTGCCCAACGGCAAGCGACATCAGATGCAGATTTCTTTTTCCGCCGGTGAAATGCGCTTCAGGCGCTTCGTCGCGCAACGCTTGTGGTTGCTGCGTGCCGAAATGCGAGACAGTACGCGGGCGGCCGCCATGCCCGCGCCACGCAACCATCTGCCGCAACTGGTCTTCTAGTCCAAACCTGGCCTCGCACGCCACCGCCCGGCGGCCTTCGCCGGGCGGTGGCGTTCGTCCGCGACCGCTGCCCGCACGGGGGCCGGAAGGCCCGAGAGGTTCGGAAGGCGCGGGGGACGGCCGGCGACCGGAGGGCGCTCAGCCCGCCAGACGCGGCGTCCTCGCGGAGATCGACGTGACCGAGGCCGAGGGCGGCGACTTGCCGGCGGCAAGGCCCGTGCCGGCGTGCGCGATGGCGAACTGCACGAGTTCGTCGAATGCGATCGGGCGTGCGAACAGATACCCCTGCGCATAGGCCACGTTGCGCTCGCGCAGGTACGCCGCCTGCATTTCGTTTTCCACGCCCTCGGCCACGATGGTCATCTCGAGGCGCTCGGCCAGATGGATGATCGAGTCGCAGATGTTGCGCGTGACGACGTCGTCCGCGGTCACGGGCAGGAATTCCTTGTCGATCTTCAGGTAATTGAAGTCGTAGCGCTTGAGGTAGCCGATGGAATTGTTCTCGGCGCCGAAGTCGTCGAGCGCGGTTTCGATGCCGCGCCGCTGGAGTTCGGCCATCACGTTGCGCGCCGCGGCCGTGTCGCGGATCACGTAACGCTCGGTGATCTCGGCGACGAGCGGATAGGTGTCGTTGAGCGAGCCGTAGTAGCGCTCGATATCGTTGACGATCGTGGTGTCGCGCAAGTGCCTTTCGGCCAGGTTGATGCCGATGTGGAAGCCGGTCGGCAAGGCGCCTTTCGAGACGTCGTTGCGGATCTGGCGCAGCAACGCGCGCGTGAGCTCGATGATGAGCCCGTTGCCTTCGGCGATCGGGATGAAGGCGTCCGGACGAACGAGGCCCGCGACCGGATGGTGCCAGCGCACGAGCGCTTCGCAGCCTGCGCAACGGCCGGTGGCGAGCTCCATCACGGGCTGGTAATACACCTTGAATTCGTTACGCCGGATGCCGTGCGCGATCTGCCGCCGCATGAACTGCGCAGGCCCGAGATGGCGGAACGTCATGATCCCTAGCAGGCACGCGACCACGCTGCCGAACGCCAGGAAGATCGGCGCCTGATTGGCGGCGAGCGATCGCATGAGCGACGGGCTGCCGGCGAGCGACGTCACGAAATGCTCCGACGCGAGCGTGACCTGCGCGCCGCGCGTGGCGACGCCCGCCGACTCGAGGCGGGGGCCTTCCGACGTGAGGGCGACGTTGCCCACGGACATTGCCGTCCATGCGAGATCGCTGCTCTTTACGCTGTGCAGCGTCTCGGTGAGGTACACCCCGTCGACGAAGCCGAGCACGCCGTCGGTGGCCGACGTCGGCACGTAGATCGCCAGCGCCGGCGAATCGCTGACATAGGGCGTCCCGCCCACGAGCAGCGTGCGCGTGCCCGTGAGCATGGGCACGAGGTCGGCGGGCAGCGGCATGTTGATGGCCTCGTGGGTGCGAATGACCGACGAGCAATAGAGCTGGCCGCGCGAGACGAGCCAGATGGAACGGAAGTAGGGACTGAGCGTGCCGGCGGCCTGGAGCGAGCTGCCGACCTCGTTGCATGCGCGGCCGACCCATGGGGTCGCGCCCTGCAGCGTGCTCTCGGCCTGCGAGACGATCCGTTCGAGCGCGTCGCGTTGGCGCTCGGCTTCGTCGCGCAGGATCGACTGCGACATGTGGTAGATGCGCAACCAGCCCAGAAAAAGGACGACGACGAGCGTGACCGCCACGACAAGCCCGGTCACCAGCCACTGCACGACTCTGGAGTGTTGAATCATGTTCTGCTGCCAACCATGGAATGAGTGGGCCCTGGCGTGTGCTTCGTGTTGCACGGCACAACTCGTCAATTGACTCTACACGAATCCCCGACAGCGTCCAACGCCCGATAAACCCGCAGGAGACGGGGACGATCCGAGGAAATGACGGGGCCAGGGGGAACTGCCAGTCGCTGATGGATTTACCGAAGACCGCGTTGCGCGGACCCCGGAACGGCGCAACCGGGGATGGCGGAATCGCGACAAAACTTGGCGCAACAGCGATTTACGCATGCTCTACACTTCACTTATTCAATTTCTGGCAAAAATTGGGATAAATCCCAAGTTTTCTGCATATCTGCACGAACTCCGCCAGGAAGTCCGCATTTTCCAAAGCCATTGACGTCAGTCTGTCCATTCCATGTCGAGTCAAACTGCATCCACCCTTTCCGGCGCCCCCACGCCGGCCGCCCAGGGCGCGGCATTTCGCGTGCTGTCGGCGATCAGCTTTTCTCACCTGCTCAACGACATGATTCAGTCGTTGATCCTTGCCATCTATCCGCTGCTCAAGGCCGGTTTTGACCTGAGCTTCGGCCAGGTGGGCCTGATCACGTTGACGTATCAGATCACCGCATCGCTGCTCCAGCCCGTGGTCGGCCTCTACACCGACAAGCACCCGAAGCCGTATTCGCTGCCGGTGGGCATGGGTTTCACGCTGGTGGGCCTGCTGCTGCTCGCCGTGGCGCCGAACTTCGGCGTCCTGCTCGTGGCCGCGGCGCTCGTCGGCATGGGATCGTCGGTGTTCCATCCGGAATCGTCGCGCGTGGCCCGCATGGCGTCGGGCGGCCGTCACGGCATGGCCCAGTCGTTCTTCCAGGTCGGCGGCAACGTCGGCTCGTCGCTCGGGCCGTTGCTCGCTGCACTCGTCATCGTGCCGCACGGCCGGGGCAGCGTGGCGTGGTTCTCGGTGGCAGCCCTCGTTGCGATTTTCGTGCTGTTCCAGGTGAGCCGTTGGTACGCGGTGCAGCGTGCGGCGAGCCACGGCAAGCCGGCCGCGCGCCGCGGCGGCACGGCGCATCTGTCGCGTGGCAAGGTGATGTTCGCCATCGGCATTCTGCTGGTGTTGATCTTTTCGAAGTACTTCTATCTCGCGAGCATCAGCAGCTATTTCACGTTCTATCTGATCAGCAAGTTCCACGTATCGGTGCAGAGCGCGCAGATACATCTGTTCGTGTTCCTGTTCGCCGTGGCTGCCGGCACGATGATCGGCGGCCCGCTAGGCGACAAGATCGGTCGCAAGTCTGTGATCTGGGGCTCGATTCTCGGCGCGGCGCCCTTCACGCTGATGCTGCCCTACGCGAACCTGTTCTGGACGGGCGTGCTCACCGTCGTGATCGGGCTGGTGCTGGCCTCGGCGTTCTCGGCGATTCTCGTCTATGCGCAGGAGCTGATCCCCGGCAAGGTCGGCACGGTCTCGGGACTGTTCTTCGGCTTCGCGTTCGGCATGGGCGGCGTGGGCGCCGCGGTGCTGGGCGAACTTGCGGATACGACGAGCATCGATTTCGTCTACCACGTGTGCGCGTATTTGCCGCTGCTCGGCATCGTGACGATTTTCCTGCCCGATGTGGAGGGCGCCAGGACGCACAACAAGGCGCACAGGAAGACGACGGCGGCCTGAGCCGTCCGCCGGCGGCGCCGCCTGCCGATGCCTGCGTGCTGGCCGCACCACGAAAGACGCCGGTCCGAAGTCTCGGGACCGGCGTTTTTTCATGCCTGATTCGGTGCGAGCCGGTGCTCGGAATTACGGCGCGGCGCGCTTTTGCAGTTCCCAGCGGCCGTTGTCGCCCTTTTTGCACGCGGGCAGCTTGAGCTCGACTTCCTGACCCTTCGCATTGAGCAGCACGATCAGATCGCGGCAGGTCTTGTCGTCGGTCTTGTGCGTATTGGTCGGCGTCAGCTTTGCCGTGATGGCGACCGGATTGTGGGTCGATTTGCTGTCCCACGTGAGGGACTCGTTGTCCTCCTTCTTCGACAACGCCTCATTGGCGGCCTTGGCGAGCGCTTCGTTATCGGCTTTGCGCAGATACGCGAGTGGAGAATTGCTCATGAAAGTCAGGTTGGAGGCGGCGAACGCCGGCGCGGCGACACTGGCGCCAATGACGAGCGCCGTGCCAAGCACGATCGAGCGGGCACGTGACGAGCGGATTTGCGACATTCGGAGTCCTTGAGATTGTCGACGAGGGACGAAGCCTGCGCGGTATCGCGACGCACGGGGCACACGACGCGAACGAGGTGCCTCGGGCGCGGCCGCCGCAGGGAGCACGTCGATCATAAAAGAAACGGGCGACGGCGTCACCTCAGCGCGCTTGCGCGAGCGAACGCATCACTTCGGCGACCTGCCGCAAGGCGGCTTCCAGTGCGGCGTCGGATGCCGGCGAGCCGAACGCAATGCGAAGCGCGGCCGGCGCCGCCTGCCCAGGAGCGGCGAATGCATCGACCGGCGTGATCGCAATGCCGCGTGCGTGCAGCGCGGCCACGACATCGTCGCACCGCACGTGCGCGGGCACCGGCAACAGACGATGAAACGCGCCTGCGTAGCCGGTCGAGCCGAGACCGTCGAGGCAAACCCTTGCAATGGCCTGGCGCCGCGCGGCCATCTCGCGCTTGCGCGCGATCCAGCCGTCGAGCGTGCCGTCGCCCAGCCAGCGCGACGCCAGTTGCGCCATGAGCGGCGCGGCGCTCCACACGCTCGCGCGCATCGCGGCATGCACGCGCGGCGCGAAGTCGGGCGGCGCAATCAGATAGGCGATACGCAGCCCCGGCGCGGCGGGCTTCGACAGACTGCACACCTCGAACGTGCGCTCCGGCGCGAGCGTGCGCAATGGCGGCGGAGCGTCGGCCACCAGAAAGCCGTATGCGCTGTCTTCCACCAGAAGCAGATCGTGACGTCGCGCCACGGCCACCAGCGCCTGCCGCTGTTCGAGCGGCATGACATCGCCCAGCGGGTTGTGCAGCGTGGGCATGGTATAGACCACGCGCAGACGACCGGCGTGAGTGCGACACAGCCTGTCGAGCGCCGACGGATCGATTCCGGACCCGCCGGGCGCCATGCCGAGCGCGACGAGCGGGATGTCGCGCAACGCGGCCAGCGCCTTCCATCCGGGATAGGTCAATGCTTCCACGCCGACCGGCTCGCCCGCGCGGCATAGCGCCAGTTGTACGACGTCGAGGGCATGCTGGCCGCCGGCGCAGACGACCAGCGCCTCGGGCGACACCGCTGCGCCATCGCGGCGCGAGAGCCACTGCGCGGCCGCGCGCCGGTCGGCGGGATGCCCGTCGTGCGGCGCGTGCGCGAGCAGCGCGTTGAGATCGCCGCCGGCTGCCGTCTCGCGCAACGCTTGCCGGAAGACGTCCGTCTGTTCCGGCAAAACCGGATAGTTGAACGCCAGATCGACGCCACCCACGGCGCCCGGCGCCGGCGCCCATTGCGCGAATGCGGCGGCCGCGCCCACGGCGGGCGAACGCACGAAGGTGCCGCGGCCGACTTCGCCCACGGCCAGCCCGCGCCGCGCGAGCTCCGCATACACGCGGGTCACGGTCGACGTGGCGAGCCCGTGCGCGTCGGCATACTCGCGCTGCGGAGGCAAGCGAGCGCCGGACGCGAGCTCGCCGGCCGCGATGGCAGCAGTCAGACGTTCGACGTGTTCGAGATAACGGGCATGAGCGGCCATGAACGGAAAATTGATCTCAGGACAATTCAATAATTGCACTGACTTCGTGCCCCGACAATACTAGCCGCCGGACGGTATTTTTTCTCGCTCTTGCCGCGCATCGTCGCGCGCGTGCCCTCGAACTTTCCCCGGCGTTCCCTATGCCCCGCTCCTTACCGCACCCCCCGCGATCGTCCTCGATGGACGAGAGCGCCGCGCCTTTGCGCCGTCACGCGCCATGGGCGATCCCGTTGCTCGCGCTGCAGCTTTTCCTCGTGACGTTCTCCGTCAATCTGCAGGCGCCGCTGGTGCCCCACTACGCGGCGGCGAGCGGCTACGGCGCAGGCGCGCAGGCACTGGCGTTTGCGTGCTACGTGGGCGCGCTCGTGCCGGCGTTGCTGTTTCTCGCGGGGCTGTCGGACCGCGTGGGACGCCGATTGCCGCTGGCCGTCGCGCTCGTGCTGGGTGCGGCGGGCACGTGGCTCACGCTGCGTTGGCCGACTCTCGTCGCGCTCGGTGGCGCACGCGCCTGCTACGGTCTGGCGACCGGGCTGGTCGCCGGCAGCGGTACCGCCTACATGACAGAGTTGTACGGTGAACGCGAAGACGCGGCCGCGCGCGCAGCGGCGCTGGTGGCGGCGTCCACGTCGCTGGGCTTCGGCATGGGCGCGCTGGTGACCGGCGTCTGCCTGGTCATGGCGCCGAGCGCGCTCCCGCCGCTGAGCTTGCCCGCCTATCTGCCCTTCGCGCTGGCGGCGGCGGTCGCGGTCGCCGCCCTGCCGGCCCCGGCCCGCAATTCCCGCGCGCCGTGGCTGCGCTGGCCCGTGCTCGCGCCGGGCACGGCGCCGCTGGGTGTGGCGATCCTGCTGGCGTGGGCGGCGGTCGGCGTGGTCATCGGCGTCGTGCCCGCGGCGCTCGCCGCGCACGGGCATGCGGCATGGGCGGGCTTCGCGACCTTCTTCGTGATATCGACCGGTCTCGCGTTCCAGCCCGCGGCGCGGCGCATGAGCGCGGTGCGCGCCGTGCGCACGGGACTGCTGCTGGTGCCGCTCGGGTTCGCGGTGCTGGCCCTGGGCGTGATCCACGCGAGCCTGCCGGCCTTGCTCGCGGGCGCTGCCGTGGCCAGTTCGGCCTGCTACGGCTTCACCTATCTGGGCGGCCTCGCGGCAGTCAACGCGGCCGTTGCTCCGGCGTTGCGCGCGCGGGCGGCGGCGGGCTACTTCCTGTTCGCGTACTTCGGATTCTCGGTGCCCGTGATCACGAGCGGCTGGCTGGCCGACCATTTCGGCATGCCGGTCGCGCTCGCACTGTTTACCGCCGCACTGACTGCGGGCAGCGTCGCATTGGCGGTCACGCTGCGCCGCGCGCAGGCATCGGTCACGCGCCCGGTTTGAGACGCTTGCCGCCCGCGGCATTGCCAGCATTGCCGGTGTTGCCGCCGCTGCCGGGGCTTACGTAGGCTCCGGTGCCGTGCAACTGGTCTTCGGCCAGTTCCAGTGCGCGCACGGCGCCGCGCCCCTTGCGGGCGAGCAGCATCTCGACGAGCGTTTCCACCACTGCAATGCCGGCCGTGATGGACGGGAAGAACGATGGGCTGTCGTGCGAGAAAAGCACCGTCACGTCGGCGTCGAGCGCGAGCGGCGAAACGGTGGAGTCGGTGAGTGCGAGCACGCGCGCTCCTGCCGCGCGCGCGGCGCGCGCGACGATCAGCGCCTCGTTGGAATACGGCGCGAAGCTGATCACCACCACCACATCGCGCGCCGACAGCGCTCGCAACTCCATCTCGAGCGTGCCTGCCTCGCCGCGAATCAGGTGCACCGTCGGCCGGAACAGCCGGTAGACGTACTGGAACGTGAACGCGATCGGGAAGCACGCCCGGAAGCCGGCCACGTGGACGGTGCCCGCTCCCGCCAGCAGATCGACGGCGGCGCTCAGCGATGCGCCCGCGCCCACCTCGGTCAGATCGAGGTTATTGTGCTGCACGCGAAACATCTCCGGCACCATGCGCGCCGCGTCGCCCTCGCGGATGACTTGCCGCGCGCGGCTCGCGTAAGGCTGGGGCCCCAGCCGGATCGATTCGAGGAACAGCTCGCGCAGACCGTGCCAGCCCTCGAAACCGAGATGCTGGGCGAGCCGCACGAACGTGGCAGGCTGCACGCCGGCTTGCGACGCGATGGCCCGCATCGAACTGATGGGCACCTGCTGCGGATGGTCGAGCAGAAAACGCGCGCCCGCCTGGAACTGCGGACTTAACTGAGGGTAACGCTCGCGCAGCAGCGCGTTGAGCTGCTCGAGCGTCTGCGGCAGCGCGGGGGGTTGTGTCATTGGGGATGGCAACACGGCGTCGGAACAATGTAACGATTGTTGCATGAAATTCGCCGCGCGCGCACGCGATTTGTCCGGCGGCAACGCATGGCGGCGACGCCGCGAGTGTGGCAGAGGCGTTACGCAAACTGTTGCGTTCGAGTTGTTAATGAAACATATGTTGCAATGAACCGACGATCGGCATACACTAGGCGGCATCGTTCGCACGCCGGTGTGCCGGGTGGCCATCGGGCGACGGTCATCTTTTCGTCAGAGGTCCAGGCATGACTGCAGGCATGACTCACGTGTTTCACCGCAATCCGCGCCAGACGTTGCCCGTCGCCGTCGGCGGCCAGGGAATCGAGCTGATCGACAGCACCGGCAAGCGCTATCTCGACGCCTGCGGCGGGGCGGCCGTCTCGTGCCTGGGGCACGGTCATCCGCGCGTCATCGAGGCCATGCAGCAACAGGCGGCGCAACTCGCCTACGCCCACACCTCGTTCTTCACGACGGAGGTGGCCGAACAACTGGCCGACACGCTCGCGGCGAGCGCCCCCGGCGATCTGAATCATGTCTACTTCGTGAGCGGCGGCTCCGAAGGCGTGGAGGCGGCGCTCAAGCTCGCGCGCCAGTACTTCGTCGAGATCGGCCAACCGCAGCGTCAATACTTCATCGCGCGCCGCCAGAGCTATCACGGCAACACGCTCGGCGCGCTCGCCATTGGCGGCAATGCGTGGCGTCGCGAGCCGTTCCTGCCGCTGCTCGTGCCGGCGCATCACGTCTCGCCGTGCTTCGCCTATCGCGAGCGCCGCGACGGCGAGAGCGACGCCGCCTACGTGCAGCGGCTGGCCGATGAACTCGAAGCGAAGATCCTCGCGCTCGGCGGCGACAAGGTCATTGCGTTCGTGGCGGAAACCGTCGTTGGGGCGACCGCTGGCGCCGTGCCGCCGGTGGCCGACTACTTCCGGCGTATTCGCGCCGTATGCGACAAGTACGGCGTGCTGTTGCTGCTCGACGAGGTAATGTCGGGCATGGGCCGCACCGGCCACCTGTTCGCGTGCGAGGAAGACGGCGTCGTGCCCGACATCCTCGTCATTGCGAAGGGCCTCGGCGCCGGCTACCAGCCGATCGGCGCGATGCTGTGTTCCGACCGGATCTATCACGCCGTGGTTGGCGGCTCGGGCTTCTTCCAGCACGGCCACACGTATCTCGGGCACGCCATGGCGTGCGCCGCGGCGCTTGCCGTGCAGCGCACGATCGCCGAGGAGAATCTGCTGGAGAACGTGAAGGCGCGCGGCGAGCAATTGCGTGCGGGACTGCGCGAGGTCTTCGCCGACCATCCGAACGTGGGCGACGTGCGTGGACGCGGCCTCTTCGTGGGCGTCGAATTCGTGGCCGAGCGCACGAGCAGGCAGACGCTGCCGGCAGCCGACAAGATGCACGCGCGCCTGAAGGCCGCGGCCCAGGCGCGCGGACTGCTCATCTATCCGATGGGCGGCACGGTCGACGGCGTGCATGGTGACCACGCGCTGATCGCGCCGCCGTTCATCTGCCAGCCGGGTGATATCGACCGTATCGTCGAATTGCTGGCGCTGTCCGTTGCCGATGTGACCGGCGTTCCCGCAAAGGTTGGAGGCGCGGCATGACGCGAGCCTTTGCACTGGCCGTCGCGCCCAACGGCGCGCGCCGCACGCACGCCGACCATCCGGCGCTGCCGATGACGCCGGACGAGCTCGGTGCGTGCGCCAAGGCGTGTCTCGACGTCGGCGCGGCAATGATTCACCTGCACGTGCGCAAGGCCGACGGCACGCACAGCCTGGAAGTTCCCGATTACACGGCGGCCATTGCGGCCGTGCGGCGCGCGGTCGGCAACGAGCTCGTACTGCAGGTGACGACCGAAGCGGTCGGCATCTACGCTCCGGCGCAACAGATCGCGACGGTGCGTGCATTGCATCCGGAAGCAATCTCCGTCGCGCTGCGCGAGATATTGCCGGATGCCGCGCACGCCCCGGCCGCCGAAGCGTTTTTCGAATGGTTGTGGCAGGAACGCATTACGGCGCAGTACATCCTGTACGACACGGAGGACGTGGCGCATTACTGGCGTCTGCGCGCAAGCGGTGCGATCCGGCCGGGACGTCACTGGGTTCTCTTCGTGTTGGGGCGGTACAGCAAGGGACAGTTGTCGTCGCCGGCCGATCTGCTGCCGTTGCTCGCCGCCTGGCACGGAGGCCGGGCGCGGGCGGACGCCGAAAACGACGCCACGCCGTGGGCCATGTGCGCGTTCGGCCCGCGCGAGGCCGAGTGCGCGTTGGCGGCCGTGTTGCAAGGCGGCCACGCCCGGATCGGCTTCGAGAACAACCTCTTCCTGCCGGACGGCAGCGTCTCGCCGGGCAACGAGGCTTCGCTGCGCGCACTCACTGCCGCCGCGGCGCCCCTGGCGCTCGCGCCCATGACGGCCGACGCGCTGCGCGAACTCACGCGCTGACCGGCGCCGCCCGACCAGGCCGCTGTAATAGAATCGGCGTAGCCTCGAAGAGGCTCGCGGCGCCGGGGCCGCGCGCGCACGGGGCATCGACTTCGCCCGTCGATCGGGTGATCGAGCCGGTGATCGAGCCGGCGGATCTGGCGCTGTATCGCGCCAGGCGGCAGGGCAAGCACCGCGCGGAGATGCCGCCGGGCGGTTGGGGGCCGAGAGGGCTCCAGGGAGGACGCATGACCTTCGAGCTGTTCTACTGGCCGGGACTGCAGGGGCGCGGCGAATTCGTCCGCCTTGCATTTGAAGCCACCGGCACGCCGTATGTCGAGATCGTTCGCGGCACCGGGCCCGGACAGGGCCTGGACGGCCTGATGCAGACGATGGACGACCCCGACTGCGTCGATCCGCCCTACGCGCCGCCATTCCTGCGCGTGGGCGACGAACTCATCGGCCAGACGGCCAACATCCTCGCGTATCTCGGGCCGTTGCTCGGGCTCGTCGGCGAGTCGCCGCGCACGCGCCGCTGGGTGAATCAGCTGCAACTCACGCTTGCCGATCTCGTTGCCGAAGTGCATGACGGCCACCATCCGATCGCGAGCCGCCTGTACTACAGCAATCAACGTGCCGAAGCGCGCCGGCGCACGGCCGATCTCATCGAATACCGGTTGCCCAGGTACTTCGACTACTTCGAGCGTGTGCTGGCCCACAACCCCGAGGCCGGCGGCTGGCTCTCCGAAGGGGCGATGTCGTATGCGGATCTGTCGTTGTTCCAGGTCATCGCCGGGCTCTATTACGCATTTCCGCGCGCCATGTCGGGCTTCGCCCGGGCATACCCGCGATGTCGCGCCGTGCATGACGCCGTTGCCCGCCAGCCGCTCGTGGCGGCGTATCTGAAGTCGCCACGCCGCATCGCGTTCAACACCACGGGAATTTTCCGACACTACAAGGCACTGGACCGCACCACGCCGTTCTGAAGCGCGGCGTGGGCGGCGGCTGCCGGATTCGCCGGCAAGGCGGCGCCCGGCCGGTCTTGCCCGCGAGATACGCGCAAGTCGCCCTACTCGGGAAGTGTCGCGTCGCCGGCGTTGAGCGGGCGTTGCATGAGAACAGTATCGACCCAGCGGCCGAACTTGAAGCCGACCGACGCGAGCGTGCCGGCATGCCGGAATCCGCACGCGGCGTGCAGCGCCAGCGATGCGGCATTGCCGCTGTCGCCGACGTTGGCGATGAGCTGCCGCCACGGCCCGTTCTCGCAGCGCGCGATGAGCGTGAGGAGGAGCGCCCGGCCAACGCCCTGCCCGACGGCGTCCGCGGCGACGTACACCGAGTCTTCGAGCGTGAAGCGGTAGGCCGAGCGCGGCCGGTAATGCGTCGCGTAGGCGTAGCCGAGCACCCTGCCCTCGCGTTCGGCGACGAGATACGGCAGCCCCGCCTCGCACACTTTTGCACAGCGCGCGCGCATCTGGGCCTCGTCCGGCGGCACCTCTTCGAACGACGCCGATCCCGTGAGCACGTGATGCGCATAGATCTCGGTGATCGCCGGCAAGTCGGCGTCGCGCACGGGGCGCACCATGCATGCGTTGCGCGCGAGTTCGGTGCCCGGGCGTTGCGCCGCGGCGGGCGCGCCGGGCCCGGCGGACGCAGGAGCGGAAGGCGAGGACGGGGACGGGGACGAGGACGAGGACGGGGGCGGGGGCGAGGACATACGAACGGGCCGGCGTGTCGGGTTTCAGGAAGGTGTCAGGAAGGTTCCTGGACGAGTTCAGGACGATCGCGGGACGATCGGATGGCGGCGTTGCATGTGCCGCACGGTTGCCCGCGAATCCTCATGGCGGGCAGTTTGCACCCCGCCGACCCATAAGGGAAGCTTGTGTTCGTTATAAGATGCATAAGCTTTACTTTGAGACGTCAGGCGGGTCTTTCACTGGCGGCGCCGGCAGATGCCGCCGCACGCGGCGTCTGCGCGTGTGCGTCGTCGGAAGACTGGCCCGCGTTCATGGCGTCGAGCCGCTGTCGCACAAAGCCGATGTGTTCGCGCAGCACGTAAAACTGGTCGGCATACGCGAGCGGAATCTTCAGGCGATTGACGGCCGCCTCGATGGCGTCGAGCCGATGACGCAGACTCTTGTATTCGATGTGAGCGTCGTCGGCGAGCGCTTCGCGTTCGAGCGCAATGAGCGCGCCGTACCAGCGATAGAGCCGCGACTTCACGCGCCAGCTATACAGCGACGGCACCAGCCGGAACGCCGGAATCAACACCACGATGATGGGCACGAGCAGCACGATGATGCGGTCGGCCAGGCTCGCGATCCAGAACGGCAGATGGCGGTACAGGAAGCCCTTGCCCGACTGGTAGTAGCGCGCGGCGTCGTCCGAGAGCGGGAATTCGTGCACCTGCGACGACGGAAATTCCCCGGCGCGCTGCAGCAGGTTCGCCTTGCCGTGCACCTCCCGAGCGGCTTCGATCAGCAGATCGGACAGCGCCGGATGCAGGCTGTCGCGCGCGACGAGCTCGACCGTGGGACTGATCACGTGCACCGGCTGCGCGGGCAGGTTGCGCCCGAGGTCGAATACGCCGCGAGGCAGCGTCAACGGGTTCAGATAGGTGAAGCGGCGCGTGTAGGCGTCGGCCTGCGCGAAGTCCATCAGGCGCACGCCCGGCGTGCGGATGAGCTTGCCCATCGTCGGGCCGGTCGCCGTGTCGCCGGTGAGCATCGCGGCGTCGACGCGGCCGTCGATGAGCGCCTGCGCGGCTTCCTGTCCGTCATACGCCGTGAGCGTGGTTGGCCCGCCCGGCTCGATGCCGTTGGCCTTGAGCAGCGTGAGGGCGAGCGCGCGAGCCCCGCTTCCTTCCCGGCCGATGGCGATGCGCTTGCCCGCGAAGTCCGACAGCTTGGTGACGCGCTCGCCGCGATAGAACACGGAGATCGGGGCGTAGAAGACGCTGCCGAGCGAGACGAGGCCGTCGACGTCGAGCCCGGCGGACACGCCGCCTTGCACGAGGCCCAGATCGACGTTCTGGCGGGTGTCCGCGAGGCGCTCGATATTCTGGCGCGAGCCCTCCGAACTCAGCACGTTGAGCGTGATGTCGTTGCGCGCGAGGATCTCCTTGTAACGCTGCGCGGCGTTCCAGAAGGAGCTGCCTTGCGGCCCTGCGCTTATCGTCACGGTGCGCGGCGGCGCCGGCTGCACGAGCCACACGGCGAGCCAGATGGCCGCGATCGCCACGAGCACGACGGGGCCGAACGAGACGGCGAGATCTCGCCACGAAATCGCCACGAAGCGCGCGCGCAATCGCCGGTGAGCGGGTGGAGTCGAGTCGGTCGTCATTGAGAAGGCTGGCTTGTCCAACACCCGGCTGATCATACGCCATCCGCGGACTTAACCGGACACGCGCGGCGCGAGCCGCCGCATCAGGAAAGATCGAACACCACGTCCCGGTCGAGCGGATACACCGGGCGTCTTACCCGCGAGAACGGAAACAGCGCGTAGTTCGAGCTCGTCACGCCGTTGCTGTCGCACTCGACCAGCCCCGCGGAAATGGGCACGAACACCGGCCGGCAGTACATGCGCGACTTGAGCAGCAGGAAGCGCTCGCTGCGCGGATCCAGCCCGACGCATGTGAACACGCCGTGATCCCACGGCTCGTGGGTGCGCTCCGTCACCACGATGCGAGCCGGTCCAATGTCGAACAGCACCGTGCGCCCCATGCAGCAGCGCTGGCCCGTGTACGTCGGTCCGGTGACGACGTATTCGCCGTTGCTGATCTTGCGCACGATGCCGGTGAGCACGGGCGGCGTCTTCGTGATGCCGAGCTGCGTGAGCGGCCGCTTGTTGCCGAGCGCGAGCGTGACTTCGGCGCCCTCGCCCGCGGCGATCAGCGTCGCCACGGCTTGCGGGTCGCACAGCGGGCCGACACCGATGCCCGTGAGGCCGCCGGCGAGCGCGGCCTCGAGCACGTCCATCGTGTCGCAGGTGCCGCCCGACATGCAGTTGTCGCTGTGATCGAGCAGCAGCACCGGCTTGTCGGCGCCGTCGGCCAGTCGCTTCGCTTCGGCAATCGATTCGGCGAGCGGTGCGCTGCGATAGACGAAGCCGTCGCGCTCGTCCCACGCCTGTGCCGCGATCCGGTCGGCCACCGCTTGCGCGCGCGCCACGCCGTCTTCGCCGTCCGGCGCAGTCACGACGACGCTGATGCAAGGCGCGGCAATGTCGGCGAGCGAGAAGCCCGAAAATACCGAGACGGCCGGGATACCCTCCTCGGTCTCGGCACGTCGCGCGGCGTCCAGCGCGCGCTTCATCGCTCCCCCGTGGCTCGTGCTGCGCAGCGAGTGCACCATCAGCGGCGGCTGGCGCCACACCACCTTCGGGCGACGCTTGCCCGCCAGCATTTCGAAGAGCAGCCGGGCGGCGTGCTCGCCCGTCTCGTACATGTCGACGTGCGGATACGTCTTGAAGCCAACGACGATATCCGCGTTCGCGACGATCTTCGGCGTGACGTTGGCGTGCAGGTCGAGCGCCACGGCAATCGGCGTGCCGGGCGCTGCCGCGCGCACGCGTTCGAGCAGGTCGCCTTCGCCGTCGTCGCTGTTCTCGGCGACCATCGCGCCGTGCAGGTCGAGCAGGATGGCGTCGACGCCGCGCGCGGCCGCCACGATGCGCCGGCACAGTTCGTCATAGGCGCTCGCCGCCACCGGACCGCTCGGGTTGGCGCTGGCGGAGACCGGCGTCACCATCTCGGCGCCCGCGGCGTGCGCGAGGTCGATGAACGCCGACATTGCCGTGCGCATGCCCTTGTTGTCGCGATACGCCTGCTCGTCGTAGGCCGGCCCGTGGTTGCCGAACGCTTCGAGCGGCGTCGGCACCGGAGAGAACGTGTTCGTCTCGTGGTTCATCCGCGCGATCATCACTTTCATGCGACACCTCCCGCGCGTTGCAGCATGGCTTGCAGCAGCACGTTGCACCCGGCCTCCAGGTGCGCCGGATCGGCGTCCTCGATTTCGTTGTGGCTGATGCCGTCCTTGCACGGCACGAAGATCATCGCCGCCGGCGCAATGCGCGCCAGGTAGACCGCGTCGTGCCCCGCGCCGCTAATGGCGTCCATCGACGAGAGGCCGAGGGCCTGCGCGCCCGCACGGACCGCCTCGACGAGCGCCGGCGCGAACGGCTGCGGCGCAAAGTACACCACCTGCTCGATGGCCACGTCGATGCCGTTCGCACTCAGCGCCTTGCACTCGGCGCGCAGCTTGTCGTCGAGCGCGTCGAGCGTGGCGTCGTCCGCGGCGCGCAGGTCGACCGAGAGCTTCACGCGCCCCGGGATCACGTTGCGCGAGTTCGGATAGTTGTCGACCCAGCCGACCGTGCCGCGCGCATGCGGCGCGTGCTCGCACGCGATGCGATTGACGGCCTGAATCAACTGCGCGGCCGCGAGCAGCGCATCGCGGCGCAGCGCCATCGGCGTGGGCCCGGCGTGGGCCTCCATGCCGGTGACGGTAACGTCGTACCAGCGCTGGCCGAGCGCGCCCTGCACGACGCCGATGGTCTTGCCATGCGCTTCGAGCACCGGCCCCTGCTCGATGTGGGCTTCGAAGTACGCGCCCACGGCGCCCGGCTGGCCCACGGCCGGCACCTTGCCGGCATAGCCGATCGCGTTCAGCGCTTCGGACACGCTCACGCCGTCGCGGTCCTTCTGCGCGAGCGCATGCTCCAGGGTGAACGCGCCGGCGTAGACGCCCGAGCCCATCATCACCGGCACGAATCGCGAGCCTTCTTCGTTGGTCCACACGGCGACTTCCAGCGGCGCCTCCGTCACGATGCCGTTGTCGTCGAGCGTGCGCAGCACCTCGAGGCCGGCCAGTACGCCGTAGTTGCCGTCGAACTTGCCGCCGGTCGGCTGCGTGTCGATGTGGCTGCCGGTCATGACGGGCGGCAGCGCGTCGTTGCGGCCGGCGCGGCGCGCGAAGATGTTGCCGATGGCGTCGATGCGCACCGTGCAGCCGATCTCCTTCGCCCACTTCACGAAGAGGTCGCGCCCCTGCCGGTCGAGATCGGTCAGGGCCAGGCGGCAGACGCCGCCCTTGGCGGTCGCGCCGATGCGCGCGAGTTGCATGAGGCTGTCCCACAGGCGCGCGCCGTCGACGCGCACTGCGGCAGCCGGTTGATCGAGACGTTCCATGTTCATGAGTCCTTCAGGGCACGCGCGGCGCTCTCGCGTTGCGCCGACGCATGCGTTGGCCAATGGCGCGCCCGCCCTACGGCTGGACGCGGCGCGCCGGGGAAGCGACAAGCGCGCGGATCACGCCACGCCCACGCCCAGGTAACGGTCCTTGACGACCTCGTCGGCGAGGAACGCGGCGTTGTCCGCGCCATACACGATCACACCCTGCTCGACGATGTAATGCCGGTCGGCGAGCTGGGTGCAGACTTCCAGATTCTGTTCGACGAGCAGGATCGCCACGCCCGCCTGCTTGATGAGCTTTAACTGCGCCACGATTTCCTCGACGATGACCGGCGCGAGACCTTCGACCGGTTCGTCGAGCATGAGCAGGCGCGGATGGTTCATGAGCGCGCGGCCGATCGCGAGCATCTGCTGTTCGCCGCCCGAGAGCTGCGCGCCGCCGTTCTTGCGGCGCTCCTGCAGGCGCGGGAAGATGCGATAGATGTCCGCGAGCTGCCACGGTGAATCGCGGCGCGCGCCGAGCTTGAGGTTCTCTTCGACCGTGAGCAGCTTGAAGATGCCGCGATGCTCGGGCACGAAGCACACGCCGCGCGCCGCGATGCGATGCGCCGGCTGCCCCGCGATGGGCTTGCCGAGAAACGAGATGCTTCCCGCCCGGGGCGCGACCACGCCCGCGATGCTCTTGAGCGTGGTGGACTTGCCGGCGCCGTTGCGACCGAGCAGCGTGATGAGCTCGCCGTCGCCGACATTGAGCGAGACGCCCTGCAGGATGTGGCTCTTGCCGTAATAGCTGTGAATGCCTGCGACCTCGAGAATCATGCACGGCCTCCGGTGATCATGTTGCCGAGATAGGCGGCGCGCACGCGGTCGTCGGCCCGAATGGCGTCCGGCCGGCCCTCGACGAGCACCCGCCCCTGCTGCATCACGGTGATCGTGTCGGAGATGTCCATTACGATGTTCATGTTGTGCTCGATGAGCACCACCGTATGGTCCTCGCGCAGGCCGCGGATGAGCTGCTTCATGTCGTCGAGATCGTCGATGCCCATGCCGGAGGTGGGCTCGTCGAGGAAGATCGCCTTGGGGCGCGCGGCCAGCGCCATGCCGACTTCGAGCCGGCGCTGCTGCCCATGCGAGAGCGAGCCTGCCGCCGTGTCGGCGTGACGCGTGAGCGCGAGACGTGTGAGCACGTCGTCGACCACCGACGCGCACGCACGCGGGCCGTCGGCCTTGCGCCAGCACGAGAGCGCCTGACGCGGCGTGACACCGAGCGCCGCGAGGCGCAGGTTCTCGCGCACCGACAGGTTCTGGAACAGTGCCGTGACCTGGAACGAGCGGGCGATGCCGCGCTGCACGCGCCGGTAGTCGGCCTCGGTGGTGACGTCGTGACCGTCGAACAGGATGCGCCCGCCCGAGACAGGCACCGTGCCCGTGAGCATGTGAAACAGCGTGGTCTTGCCGGCGCCATTCGGGCCGATGACCGAATGCACCGTGCGCGGCGCCACGCGCAGGTCGACGCCGTGCAGCGCCGTGAACTTGCCGTAGCGCTTGACGATGCCCGAGGCGTCGATGAGGGCTTCGCTCATGTCGGGTCTCCCTGCGAGGTCTGCGGTTCGAGTTTGCCGCGCTTGCCGCTCACGCGCTGCCACAGCGATTCGCCCACGCCCCACAGGCCGCGGTGCATGAACAGGCTCACGGCAATGAGCAGCAGGCCGAGCAGCAGCAGCCAGCGCGGCCAGAGCGTGGACAGCCAGTCGGCGGCGAGCACGTAGAATGCCGCGCCCAGCACCGATGCGAACAGATTGCCCGTGCCGCCGATCACGGTCATCACGAGAATCATTTCGCTCGCGTGGTACTCGATGTTCGACAGCGGCGCGATGCCGGTCATCAGCGCGTGCAGTGCGCCGGCCAGGGCGGTGACCGCGCCCGAGATGGCGAACGCCACGAGCTTGAACGTCTTCACGTGATAGCCGATGGCCGCCGCGCGCGTTTCGTTGTCGCGAATGGCGAGCAGCGTGCGGCCGAACACCGAGTCGGCCACGCGCAGCAGCACGGCGAACACGATGAGAAAGATCGCCGCCACGAAGGTGTAGTACTGCCACGGCGTGTCGAGCGGCACGAGCGTCTGTCCGCCGATCGCGAGCGATTTGCGCGGAATATCGAGCAGCCCGTTGTCGCCGCCGGTCCAGTCGGTTGCCGTATAAGCGAGGAAGTAGAACATCTGGGCGCAGGCGAGCGTGAGCATCACGAAGTAAGTGCCCTTTTGCCGGATCGCGAAGCTGCCGACGAGCGCCGCGATGAGCGCCCCCAGCACGATCGAGGCGATGAGCGCGACCGGCATCGGCAGCGCCGTGCGGGTGAGCAAAATGCCCAGCGTGTAGCTGCCCAGGCCGAAGAAGATCCCTTGCCCGAACGACAGCAGGCCGGTGTAGCCGAGCAGCAGGTTGCAGCCGAGGGCGGCCAACGCGTAGACCAGCACCTCGGTGGCCAGCGTGCCCGACGAGAGCGTGAGCGGCAGGATCAGCGTGACGGCGGCCGCGAGCAGCCAAAAACGGTAGCGTTGCAGCATCATCCCCTCCCGAGCAGGCCGTGCGGGCGCATGAGCAGCACGGCCGCCATCGCCACATAGATCATCAATCGTGCGCCTTCGGGCCACAGCGTGCTCATGAGGCTCTGCACGATGCCGATCACGAGGCCGCCCACGAGCGCGCCCGCGAAGCTGCCCATGCCGCCGATGACGACCACCACGAATGCAATGCCCAGTGCTTCGATGCCCATGAACGGCTCGACGCCGCGCACCGGCGCCGCGAGCACGCCCGCGAGGGCCGCCGTGCCGGCGCCGAGTCCGAACGCAAGGCTGAACACGCGAAACACGTTGATGCCGAGCAGCGACACCATCTCCGACGATTCACTGCCCGCGCGCACGGCGCTGCCAAGGCGCGTGCCTTCGAGCAGCCACCACAATACCGCGGCGAACGCGGCGGTAAAGCCGATGAGGAAGAGCCGGTACTTCGGATAGATGAAGCTGCCCCACATCACCACGCCGTCGAGCGTTTCGGGCACCGCGACGTTATCGCCGAGCGGCCCCCACACGATGATGACGAGCTCCTGCACGACGAGCGCCAGTCCGACGGTCACGAGGATGTGGAATTCGTGCGCCTTCTCGTAGATGTGCGAGAGCAGCACCTTCTCGGCGATCCATGCGATGGCGCCGACGACGATCGGGCACACAATCAGCGCGAGCCAGAACGACAGGCCCCATTGCAGCGCCTGATAGCAGAAATAGGCGCCCAGCAGATAGAAGGCGCCGTGCGCGAAGTTCACGAAGCGCAGCAGCCCGAAGATGATGGACAACCCGACGGCGAGCAGGAAGTACAACATGCCGATCCCGACGCCGTTGATGACTTGCAGCAAATAGACGTTCATGCGCGTCCCGTAAAAACTTGGGTGGACGTGGAACCCCGTGCGCCGTCCGCTTGCGCGGGCCGCACAGACGGCGCATGCGGGTGCGCCGGAGCGTCCCCGCGTGCGGTGGTGCCAGTATTGCCGGTACGGCGGCGTGAGGCCGTCAGGCCATCTTGCACTCGGTCTTGTCGAGCGGCAGGAACGACTTGCCCGCACTCACGATGTCGGCGTAGTCGTCCGCATTCTTCATCTTCGACTTCGGCTTGCCCTTGAGCAGATAGTAATTCTTGAGCACCTGGTGATCGCCCTTGCGAATCTCTTCGGGGCCGGTGAGGCCGTCGTACTTCATGCCCTCCATCGCCGCGATGACCGCCTTGGGCTCGGCGCTGCCCGCCTTGACCATCGCGTCGAGCATGAGCTTCGAGCAGATGTAGGAGCCCGCCAGGCTGTAGTTCGGGTTCTGCTTGAAGCGCTCCTGCGTGCGCTTGACCAGATCCAGGTTCAACGGCGAGGCGACCGCGTGCCAGTACTGCGCACCGAAGTACACGCCGTCGCACAGGTCCGCGCCGAGCGTCTCGAACTGCTCCAGGCCCGAGGCCCAGGCCATCAGGATCGTGCAGTTTTTCTTCATGCCGAAGCTCACGGCCTGACGCAGCGTGTCGGACGACTGCGAGCCGAAGTTCAGGATGAGCAGCACGTCGGGCTTGGCGGCGGCGGCGTTGGTCAAGTAGCCCGAGAATTCCTTCTCGGTGAGCGAGTGGTAGCTGTTGCCCACATGCTCGATGCCCTTTTCCCGGAAGATGTTCTTCGCGGCGGTGAGCAGTCCTTCGCCGAACACGTATTGCGGCGTGATCGTGTACCAGCGCTTGGCCTTGGGCATCGACTCGATGAGCGGGCGCACCGTCTGCTCGATCGCACCGAAGGTCGGCACCGACCAGCGGAACGTGGCGCTGTTGCAGTCCTTGCCGGTGATCTCGTCGGCGCCGGCCGTGGTGATGAAGATGCCGCCGGCCTTCTCGGCTTCCTTGCCCATCGCCAGCGCCTCGGACGACAGAATGCCGCCCGCGAAGAAGCGCGCCCCCTTCTGTTGCGCGATTTCCTGCACGCGGCGGATGGCCGTGGCGGGCTTGCCCTCGGTGTCGAGCGTGGTGTAGGCGAGCGGGCGGCCGAGCACCTTGCCGTACTGCTCGACGATGAGTTTCATGCCGAGATCGGCGAACTTGCCGTTGGCGGCGAAAGGCCCCGACATCGGCACCGGGCACGCCAGCTGAATGGCGCCGGCGCCCTGTGCGAACACGTCGCGAGCGGAGAATAGGGAGGCAGGCAAAGACGCTGCGGCGGCGAGCTTCAACAGTTCACGACGATTCAATTTGGTCTCCAGTGAGGGAGCGATCGTTCAGCGGGTGCAAACGTGCAGCGCGTCACGCGCGAGCCGGCCGGCGCCCTGGAAAATCGACTGAGGCGCGAGCTGACAGTAACGGCTTGCAACGTCCGGGGCCTTATCCCTATTCGTCATATTTATAATGATAAATAGGATGAAATCGATCGTAGGTATAATGCCCCGGAGTGTCAATCGGAAAAAATTCCGGGTCGGCACGGCCGACAATGAGCGAGGCGCCACATGGCATTGGATCCGCAAACGATGCGTGAGCCGTTGGAAATCAAGCAGCAAAAGCGCGGCGATCTCGTCGCCGAATCGATCAAGCGTCTGATTACCGAAGGCAATCTGCTGCCCGGCGACCGGTTGCCGCGCGAAGTGGAATTGCAGCAGATGTTCGGGGTATCGAAGAGCACCATTCGCGAGGCGCTCAAGTCCCTCGAGGTCCAGGGGCTCATCAAGGTGAGCACGGGGCCGTCGGGCGGCGGCATGGTGGTGGAGGTGCCGCTCGAGCGCACGTTCCAGCTCATGCAGAACTATCTGTTCTTCAAGGAAGTGAGCATCGACGACATCTATACGGTGCGTCAGCTGCTCGAGCCGGAACTCGCGGCGGGCGCCGTACCGCATCTGACCGAGGCCGACTTCGCCGCGCTCGAACACAACATGGCGTGCTGCAGTCCGGCGTCGCACGATCGGCGAGAACTGCTGCGCCAGCGTCAGGCCGACGTGGACTTCCACGACATTCTCGCGGCCGCCAATCCGAACAGCTTTCTGCGCTTTACCTGCGAGCTCGTCAACGAGATGATTCGCCAGCTGATCGTGTTCGGCAACGAAACGCCGCGCCGCGAGCACGAGAAGTTCGGCACGGCCAACGTCAACATCCATCGGCAGATCACCGACGCGGCGCGTGCGGGCGACGCGCAGCGCGTGCGCGAGCTCATGCAATTTCACATGCAGGAGGCGCGCACCTACATCAAGCGGATGAACGGCAAGCTGCGCGGCCGGCTGATTCTCGACTCGGACATCGCCGACATGCAGCAGCGCGTGCGCTCGCAACTCGGCAACGGGACGGCACAGAAGGCGCGCCGCAAGCCGGCGGCGACAAGCGAGGCGCGCAAGACGCCCGCCAGGCGCAAGGGCTCCGAAGCGCTCGCCGTAGACGTTGGTCCAAAGGCTGCCACCGGAGTCGCGTCCAGGGCCGCACCAAGAGGCGTCCCAAAAGCGGTCCCGAAAACAGTCACAAAAGCAGTCGCAAAAGCAACCTCAAAAACGGCCTCAAAAACAGTCTCAAAGGCCGTCTCAGGGGCGTCCCGCAAGCGCGCGGCGGCGGACTGAGGCCGCGCCGCGGCGCGCACGGGACGGTCAGCTGATCGGTCCATCGATTGCGACGGGCGATCAACGCGCGTGCGCATCGGCCAGATGAACCGTCAGGCGCTCGAGTGCCCGCACCTGGCGCAATGCCACGCGAAGGTCGCACGTCGAGATCAGGCCGATGCCGCCTTCCTCGTCGCCGAGCGGCTGTCCGTCCCGTTCGTAGACGACGAGCGCACCCACGCCCACCGGCGTGTTGTAGAGCTCGTGCCACGAGAACATCACCGCATAGCCGTCGGCGCCATGCGCGAGCACGTAGGCGCGAGTGAAGTCGCGGGCCTGCGGCAATCGCCACTGCGCAAGGTCGAGCAACGCGGTGAGCCGCACGCCCTTGTAGTCGCCCGCGCCGCGCACCTTCCTTCCCGACAGGCATACCACCTCGAGCGGGCCGGTCAATTGGGTTGGCAGGCGCATGAGCGCACAGAGATCGAACGAGTGGCGTCGCTTGACGCAACCGGAGACGATCACTTCACGCGAGACGCGAGCCGGGCGCGAGGACGCAGGGGAGCAAGGCGAGGCGGGGGCCGCGGCGCTCGGCAGCGCACGCGGTGTGTTGCCGGCGGCGATGCGCGGCGCATCGCATGGCGCCGGCGAACGGGGCGAATCGAGAGAGAAGCCGGCGTGCGCGCGCGGGCGGTCGAGAGACATGTCGGGTTCGGCGTATGGGCCTGGGGGGCACGGGTCGCCCCAATATAGCGGGCCGGTCCCGTGTGGACATACGAGCTGCCTGATAGGGGCTATTCGCATGTCCACGCCCGTCCATCATCACCACCATCGCTTCCATCGCCAGCGGGGCGGCGCGCCCGTGCGTCGTCCCGAGACTCGTTGCTCAGCTCCCGTACCGCGCCGCTTGCGTTTGCGGCGCGCGCGCCGCCACGTCGGCCAGCCGGGCGCGCGCTTCCTGCACGTCGGCCAGCGTCTCGCCGCCTTGCAGCGCATCGAGCGCGCCACGCAGCACCGCCACGCATTCGGCATCGAGGGCGGGGTCGTTGCCTTCGAGGCGCAGCAGACTGAGCGCGGCGCGCAGCGCGAGCATCGGCGAGCCCTGGGCTCGCGCGATCTGCAGCGCCTGCTGCAGCCACGGACGGACGGTGTCGTCGGGATGATGGCCCGCGCGCAGGAAGTCGCCCTTGTGTCGCAGGAACTCGGCTTGCCAGTGGGCATCGCTGCGGCGAGCCGCCACGTGCGCGCCGCGCTCGGCGGCGTGCAGCCCGAGGGCGATGTCGCCGGTGCCGGCGCAGGCTTCCACGAGCAGCCCGAAGAAGATGCCTTCGACGCCGCCCATGATCTCGCTCAGACGGCCGACACTGTCGGTGATGCGCTCCAGTCCGCTCACGTCGCCGCGCGAGGCCAGCGCCCAGCCGCGAATCGTCTGACCGGCGAGCGCCCACAGCGCGACGCCGGTCTCCGTCGCCACTTCCGTGGCTTCGCTCGCCAGGGCTTCGGCGGGGGCCACTTCACGGCGCAAGCGGCGCAGCATCGCCGCGAACACGAGCGCGAACGAGAAGGAGTAGCGCTGGCCCTGCTCGCGGCCCATTGCCAGCGCTTGCTCGCTCGCGGCGAGCGAGGCGTCGTGACGTCCCGTGAACCAGTACGCCCACGACAGGAACGACAGGCCCGTGATGCGGGCGTCCTCGCCCAGCCCGGTGTCCGCGCTCTCCGGCCGGTAGTGCGACAGTCCGGTCTCCAGCGCGGTGACCGCCCCGGCGAAGTCGCCGTGGCAGCACAGGCTGTTGCCCAGCGCATAGTAGGCGTGGGCGAGCAGCGGCGCGGCGTTGGCCTGTTCGGCAATGTGAATGAGCTTGCGGGCGAGCTCGATGCTGCGCTCGAAGTCGCTCCACGAACTCGAACCGAGCCACAGGCCCCAGTACACCGGGAACAGCGCGACGTCGTCGCCCATGGGCTGGGCGAGCGCGAGCGCCGTCTCGAAGTTGTGCCGAGCCGGTTCCGAGCCATAGCCATGCAATGCAACGAGCGGTACGCCAAGCGCCATGCGTAATTGCAGTTCGCGCTGTGCCGTCTGCGCGATGGTGCCGGTCTGACGCAGCACGTCGAGCGCGCTCTGGTAGTGCGCGCACGCTTCGCGAAACGCCTGGCGTCCCGTCGCATACTCGCCCGCGAGGCGATAGTGTTCGATGGCGGCGTCGGGTTCGTCGGCCTGACGGAAGTGCCAGGCAAGCACTTCTGGTTCGGTCTGCACGGCCGTCTCGTCGTGCTCGCGCATGGCGATCGCGATGCGGCGGTGCGCGTCCTGACGGCGCTCCTGCGGCTGCGCGTCGTAGGCGGCCTTGTGCAGCAGCGCATGACGGAAGACATACCGCCCGTTGTCCTGGCGCTGCACGAGGGCACAGGCGACGAGCGTGTCGAGCGCACGTTCGACGAGCGCCATCGAGCGTCCGCTCGCGCGTGCGAGCACGTCCGCCTGGAATTCGGGCCCGAGGCACGACGCGAAATGGGCGACCGGCTTGGCGCTGCCCGCGGCGTCGATGCGCGCCATCATCAGTTCCTGCAGGCTCGCCGGCATGGGCATGGCGCCGCCGGTGCCGCGCCCGCCTTGTTGCGCCGCCGTCGCGCGCGCAAGTTCCTGGAGGAACAGCGGCACGCCTTCGGCCAGATGCACGATGCGCTCGCGCAGGGCCGCCGGCAGCGCCACACGCGGCGTGGCCGCGCGGACGATCGACGCGGCCGCGCCGGCGTCCAGCGGTGCGAGATCGATGCGTCGCAAGCCCACGGTGTGGCGCCACGGCAGCTCGAATTCCGGTCGCGCGCAAATGAGCAGCAGGCGTCCGCCCGGCGGATTCTCCGCCATGAGCGCGAGCAACTCCTGCGTGGAAGGATCGGCCCAGTGGGCGTCGTCGAGCATCAGCACGCCGCCGTCGGGCAGCAGTGTCGCGAGCAGGCGGGGCGCTTCGTCGAGCACGACCTGCTTCCACGCGTGCGGCACGTTGCCCTCGGCGTGCATGTCGAACAGCTCGCGCACGCTGCCGTGCGGCGTGGTGGCGATGGCCACACCGATCAGGCGTTGGGTGGCGTCGCAGATCAGCACTTCGCCCGGCAGCGCCATGTCGGCGAGCTGCGCGGCCGCGCGCGAGACGCGCCCGCCGGTGTCGGGGCTGTCGTCGGCCACCGAGCTGATCACGAGGCCGGTGTGAACGCCCACACCGATGCCAACGCGCGCGGTACTCGCCTGCACGCAGCGCATGGCGGCCTCGACCGCATGCCGTCCCGCGCCTTCGAGCGCGGTGGGATAGCCGAAGTAGCCGAGCAGGCCGCCGGTCGGGGTGCGCACCGTATAGCCCCACGACTGGCGCAGAATCGTTTCGCACTGCACGAGCGGCGGGCGCATCATGCCGGCGAGTTGATCGGGATCGTCGATGCCGTTGGGCGCGAGTTCGATGGCGACCACGGTAAGCTGGCGACGCTCCGGCCCCGCGGCGCGCTGTTCCATGCGTGCGGGCGGCGTTTCGAGCAACTGCCTGAGCGCCTGGCCGGGCGACTCGCCCAGTTCCTCATGGAGAATGTCGCACAGGCGGCGATATTCGGTTTCAGCGTCGTCACGGCGGCCGGCGCGCAGCAGCAGCGCGAGCAGGCAGTGCCAGCCCGATTCGTCGAACGGGGCGAGCGCGACGAGCTGGCGGGCGTGCGCGAGCGCCTGATCGAGATCGCCCAGGCGCGCGTAACCGTCGGCAAGCAGACGCTCGCCGAACACGCGGCGGCGCTGGTATTCGTCGCGCTGCAGTTCGATCCACTGTTCGAGATCGGGCGTGTCACGCACGGAGAGCCCGTGCAGGAACGGCCCCTGGTAGAGCGCGACGGCGTCGGCCAGGTGCTGCAGGTGCGCCGCGAGATCGAGGCCGGTGACGGTGTCGAGCGTGCGGCTGGCCTGCTCGATCATGCTTGCGAAGACATGCGCGTCGATCCACAGGCCGGTCTCCGGGCGCAGCCGCACCACCTGACGGTCGGATTCGAAGAGTTCGTCGCCCAGCGTGTCGCGCAGATGGAAGAGCATGCGCTTGAGCTTGTCGCGCCCGCCCTGACCGTCTTCGTCGGGCCAGAAGAGATCCGCGAGCGCACCGCGCGTGTGATAGCCCGGTTGCAGAGCGAGATACGCGAGCAGGCCGCGCGCTTTCGTGTACTTCACGGCGCACGCCTGTTTGCCTTGTTCGACCCGCATCGGTCCGAGCAGGTAGAGCGATCTGGTGGGTTGCATTGTCCCTGGACGGCCAATAGGCAACGCCGGCGCGCTCGCATGAGAGGGGCGCACCGGCGCTGCCGATTCGATGATGTCGTCGTGCCAGGCCGACGCGTCCGGACGATCCGCTCAGCGCGGCATGTGCTGCGCTCGGGTTCGAACGGCCGGCACTCTGGCACTACGCCAAGGCCGTTCCGGGGGGGCTCCGGCCGAATGCTTTATGAATTGCAGGTCCAAGTATAAACATGTGCATGAATTCCGTCGGAAATACCTGAGAAATTCGCAAGAAATTGTGGGCATTGCGCCCACGCGGCCGCCGTCGCGCGGGAGGCGCCGAATTTCCAGGCGAGCGCCAACTCAGGCCGGCGCCTGCCAGATCGTGGCGTCGGCCGCATCCACGCGCCTGGGCAGCAGGCCGGCCTGCGTGAAGACGTCGGCAATGCGCTGCTGCTCGGCAATCGCTTCGCGCACCACCGGCTGCACGTCGTAGCTGCGGCGGCGGTTGGCGGCCTCCACGGTCGCGGCGTCCAGCCCCCAGATGGGCGCGAGCCGGGCTGCGGCTTCGCGCGGATTGGCGCGCACCCACTGACCGGTTTCCCGCAACGTCCGGTACAGCTCGCGCAGCACGGGGCCATGATCGCGCGCGAATGCCGGCGTGGCGAGGTAGTAGCGCTGATAGCCGGCCAATCCGCGTGCGGTGACGAGCGTGCGCACCTTGTCCTGACGCTCCACGCTCGCGAAGAACGGGTCCCACGTCACCCAGGCGTCGACGTTGCCGCTGGCGAACGCCGCGCGTGCGTCGGCCGGCGTGAGGTACGCTGGCTGCACGTCACCGATACGCAGTCCTACGCTTTGCAGCGCCACGATCAGCAGGTAATGCACACCTGCGCCCTTGGTGACGGCGATGCGCTTGCCCTTGAGGTCGGCGAGCGTGCGGATCGGCGAGGCTTCCGGGACGAGGATTGCCTCGGCGTCCGGCGACGGTGTTTCGCGCGCGACGTAGGCAATGCGCGCGCCGGCCGCTTGCGCGAACACCGGCACGGTGTCGGCGACGTCGGCCGAGAAGTCGATGCTGCCGACGTTGAGCGCTTCGAGCAGCGGCAGCCCGCTCGTGAACTCGTGCCAGGTCAGCGTGACGTCATGCGGCGCGAGCGCCTGCGCCAGCGTGCCGCGCGCCTTCGCGAGGACGATCAGCGTGGACGACTTCTGGTAGCCGATGCGCAAGGTGAGCGGACCGTTCGCCGCGTGCACCGGGGCGCTGCGCGTCACTGCGCCCGCAACGCCCAGCGCATGGGCGCCGCCCGCCAGCGCCGCGACGCCGGCGCGCCGAAGGAACTGCCGGCGACTCGGATGGACGGCGAGGCTCGAGGTGGCGACGGCTACGGTTTGGGAAGCGGGCAGGACGCGGTCGTTCTTGATGGACATGGGGCGGGTGGCAAGGGCGAAGGATGACGGAATCGATGGCGGCGGCCGGCAGGCCGCGATGGCGCTCGGCTCGCGCGGGGCGCGCCTCCCAGTTGTATCGCGATGCGCGGCCGGTTCGCCAATAAGCGATTCGCCTTTGCTTATCGCGAGCCGCGTCATATCGGTATGACGTCGTCGCGCGAAGCGGACAGGGAGCAAAGGGGACCGGTGGGCAGGCAAACGGACGAAGGAGGCCCGGCCGCTTTGGGCAATCCAGAGGAATCGTTGGCTGTCGTTGCGCCGGCGGTCCTAGGGAAAACCCGTATTTTCGCGGCAAATCGGGGCCCATCAGCGATTCATGGTCGGCAAATCAAACGTCTTGCTTTCATCGCCTTACTGAAGGCTCGCACTGGATTGGTGCGCACGTATTACGCCGTATTACAGGAAATCTGGCGATTTCCCGGCGTTGCCCGCCGATCCCAGCCTTGTAATGAAAATCATTCCTATTTATATTCGCCGCCCATGCCCGAGGCGGGGAGTGTCGTAGCGAAGCGGAAATTGCCATCCCGCCCGGTTCGCACCGTCGCCGGCGCCGCGGACACCGCTTCCCGCGCGTTGTCCGCATTTTCTCTGTCCACGACGCACTTCGAACTCGATCATGATGCAACGCAAGCCGCTCGCTCTCGCCATGATGGCGCTCTTCGCCGCACCTCTGGCCGTCACCTGCGCCACGCCGGCGATGGCGCAAAGCGCCGCGGACGCTTCGTCCCCGAGCGGGACGCAGTCGCCCGCCGCGACCGCGTTGCCGCAAACCGACGTGAGCGGTGCGGCGGTTCGCGACGACTATCAGCGCGACGTGGCCACCGTCGGCGCCAAGGTGCCGACCGCAATTCGCGACATTGCGCAGTCGGTCACGGTGATCGACAAGGCAGTGATGCAGGCACAGGGGGCGACGTCGTTCGCCGACGCGCTGCGCAACTCGCCGGCCATCACGCTCGGCGGCGCCGAGGGCGGCCAGATCGGCAACAACATCAATCTGCGCGGCTTCACGGCGCGCACCGACATCTACCTCGACGGTTTTCGCGATCGTGGCCAGTACTATCGCGACACGTTCTATCTCGACTCGATCGAAGTGCTCGAAGGGCCATCGTCGATGCTCTTCGGCCGCGGCTCGACCGGGGGCGTGATCAACCAGGTGAGCAAGCAGGCAAACCTGAAGCCGCTCAACGAAGTGTCGGGCACGATCGGCACGAACGACCGCTATCGCGGCTCGTTCGACTTGAACCGGCCGCTCTCCGACACGGCGGCGTTTCGCATCAACGGCTTCGTGCAGGACATCCACACCACGCGCGACGTCATGAACAACCAGGACTGGGGCGTCGCGCCCACGCTCAGGCTGGGCATCGGCACGCCGACGCAGATCACGCTCTCGGCGCTCATCGAACACAACCGCGACATGCCGGACTACGGCACGGTCGGCTACAACGGCAGCCCGCTGCCCATCTCGAAGCATCAGTTCTACGGCCTGACCACGGACCGCACGGTGCAGGACGTGATGAGCTTCACGGCGAAGATCGAGCACAAGGTCGACGACACGCTGAAGATCACCAACCAGACGCAATACAGTCGCTATGTGATCGACGCGATCGAGACCTCCGCGCATGCGGTGGGCGTGCCCAACGGGAACGGGGCGGGCGGTTTCACCACGCTGCCCACGGGCCCGACGGCCGGCATTCCGTCGTACTCGCTCGACCAGCTCTGGGTGCAGTTGCAAAGCCACGATCGCAAGATCACGGACTCCGCGCTGTACAACCAGACGGACGTCGTGAAGTCGTTCGCCACGGGACCGTTGCGGCACACGCTTGTCGCCGGCTCGGAGCTCGGGCGCGACGCTTACGAGAACCAGACCTATCTGCGCACCGGAGCGGGCCAGGCGTCGGGCTTCCTGGGCTGGATTCCGGCGGGCAGCACCGCGTACTACGCGAACCTGCCGAACGTGACGACGACCCAGGGCAACTTCGCGCAGGGCACAGCCGAGACGGTGGCGCTCTACGCCAACGACACGATCGAGCTCACCCGGCAGTGGAAGCTCGTAGGCGGGCTGCGCTGGGACCGGTACAAGGCGCAGCTCTCCAACACGATCAGCTCGCCGGGCTACGCCACGCAGACCGTCAACTATACGAGCGTGCGCACCGGCGTGATCTACCAGCCGAGCGAGGCGCAGTCGTATTACTTCTCCTACGGCACGTCGTTCAACCCGTCGCTCGAAGCGCTGACCGTCACCAACAACACGCAGGCCTTGCCGCCCGAGACGAACGAGTCGTTCGAAGTCGGCAGCAAGTGGAATCTGCTCGACGACAATCTCGCGATCAACACGGCCCTGTTCCAGATCACGAAGAACAACGCACGCACGCAGACCGGCACCTCCGGGCAGTACACGAGCGCGGGCAAGGTGCGCGTGCGGGGCGCCGAAGTGAGCGCCACGGGGCACATCACGCCGAACTGGCAGGTGATGGGCGGCTACATGTTCCTGAATTCGCGGGTGTTGCAGGCCAACGACGGCACGCAGGGCAATGTGCTCGCGAACACGCCGAGGCACTCGGTCACGCTCTGGTCGACGTACACGCTCGGTCATTGGGAGGTGGGTGGCGGCATGAACTACATGTCGATGCGCTATGCGGCAAACACCAACCTCATCCGGGTGGGCGGCTACACGCGCTGGGATGCGACCGTGGCCTATCATCAGCCGAAGTACGACATTCGTTTCAACTTGCTCAACGTCTTCGACAAGACATACTTCGACGGCCTGATTCAGTCCGATGGCGGCCGCGCCGCGCCGGGCATCGGACGCACGGCGCTGCTCACGGGAACGTACCGGTTCTGACCCGCGCGGCGGTGCCCGGCCGCCGCGAGGCTTGCTTGATCCAGCGCAGGCCGGCCGCGCCGGCGTTGAACCGGACGCCGGCAAAATGACGCACAATACGAGGCGCGAGCGGGCAGGCGGCCCGACTCGCGCTTCGCTTTTTTTCACGAGGAACGCTCGCCGATGTTGCTGCATATTCCGAATGTCCTCAGCGCCGACCAGGTGCGCTGGGTCCGCGCCAAGCTCGACGGCGCAGGCGACGCGTGGGTCGACGGACTGGCCACGGCCGGCTACCAGGGCGCACCGGTCAAGCAGAACCAGCAGATCGACGAGCGCGCACCGATCGCCCGCGAACTGGGCGACGTGATCCTCGGCGCGCTCGAGCGCAATCCGACATTCATCAGCGCAGCGCTGCCGAACAAGGTCTACGCGCCGATGTTCAACCGCTACGGCGAAGGCATGCACTTCGGCAATCACGTGGACGGGGCGATCCGCCTGCAGCCGGGCAGTGGCATGCGCATTCGCACCGACGTCTCGGCCACGCTCTTTCTGGCCTCGCCCGACGAGTACGACGGTGGCGAGCTCGTGATCGAGGATCAGTACGGCGCGCACCAGGTGAAGCTGCCCGCCGGCGATATGGTGCTGTATCCGGCGACGAGCCTGCACCGCGTCAATCCGATCACGCGCGGCGCGCGCGTGGGGTGCTTCTTCTGGGTGCAAAGCCTCGTGAAGGACGACACGCAGCGCACGCTGCTGTTCGACATGGACAACGCGATCCAGCGCCTGAACACGACCGACGCCGACGAGACGGCGCGCCGCACGCTCATCGGCTGCTATCACAACCTGCTGCGCATCTGGAGCGAGACCTGAGTGGCGCGCAAGGCTGCCCTCCAGGACTCTCACGCTCTCGTAATCTCGTAATCTCGTAATCTCGCGAACCGAAAAAAACGCCCGGCCCCTGACTGCACCAGGGACCGGGCGTTGCACCATGTGCCGGGCGGGGCGCCCGGCAGCGCTGGCCGCGCGCTTATTGCGACTGACCCGTGGCCGGTGCCGCGGGCGGGTTCGGGGCCTGCGACGGCGCGCCCTTGTGCATCTGCCCGCGACGCTGCGCCGCCTTGTCGTGCCAGGCCTTCATCTTGGCCCAGCGCGCCTTGATGGCGTTGCTCACGAGCGTCTTTTGATCGTTGTTCAGGCCGTTGTACACGTTGAGCCACGCGTCTTCGGTCTGGCTGCGCAACTGCCGGTTCTGATCGAACACCTTCTCGCGCGCGGCGCGCATGCCGGCCAGGTCGAGCACTTGCTGGTCCTTCGCCTGCGCGATCATCTGGCGGAATTGCTCGCCGTTCTTGCGCATGGCGTCACGGTTCTGCCTGGACGTGTTCACCGCCTGCTGCCAGGCTTGTTCCTGCTGCGCATCGAGCTTGAGTTCGTCGTGCAGCTTGCGAATGTCACCGAGCCCCCAGGGGCCGTGCTCGCCGCGCATGTGGTGCATGGCGGCGTGAGGACCCGTGGCCGGCGCGGCGGCGTCGGCGGCATGGGCAACGCCGAACATCGAGGTGGCGATGAGGACGGCCGACGCGGCGGCGATCTTCAATTTGCGCATGGTGTTGACTCCTTTTGATGTTGCCGGAATTGGCAGCCTCAGAGTAAGTCATTGCCGCGGCCAACACGTTGCAAAGTGCTACGGCCGTATTACCTGGCGTTACCACAGCGGGAATTCGCAACATCTCGAAACGACTCGGCCCGCCCATGCCGTCGTTCGGCGGGGCGGGCCGTTGTGCCGGACGGCGCGACACGAGGCCCGCCGTTCGGTTCCCGAAATAAATGCCGCCGGCGATCAGTCCCAGGCGCCGCGGCCGCCCGACACACTGTAGCGGCCCGCGCCGAAGAGCATTACGCAAAGGCCTGCGAAGAGGTAGAAGCCCTGGAGTTCGAGCGCCCAGCCGCCGGTCTTCGCCAGATCGCCGAGCTGGTGCAGGTGGACGAGCGAGAACGCGACGAGCATGTTGGCCACGACGAGCAGGCCGCCCAGGCGCGTGAGCACGCCGAGGATGAGCAGCACCGGCGCGAGCACTTCACCCAGATAGGCGCCGTATGCGAGGAAGCCGGGCAGCCCATGCGAGGTGATCATGCCTTCGATGAAGCCGACGCCATTGATGACTTTGCTCACGCCGTGGAACAGCAGCAGGATACCGAGGGTGAGGCGCAGGATCAGTTTGCCGAGATCGTCTCTGGTGCTCTGCATGGTGATGGCTCCTTCTTGGCTCGCGGGTTCGCGTAAGGGGGCTGACGGATAACGGGGTGGTGCGTCCCGGGTACGGCGCACCGGCCAAATGGGCATCACTGTATCAAATCGTTACGGCGCTGTCTGCGGGGGGACGGCAATCGGGCGTCGGTGTCGTCACAGCGGATGCAGGCCGACGTGCCGGGCAACGTCGGCCCGGAAAAGCGCATTGCGCAAGGCGAAGCGGCCGGCATGCGCGCAGCATCGAGAGAATCGCCAACGCCGGCGCATTCGTCGCGACAAGACGACCGGCAGAATTGCGCGACGACCCTCGAGCCGTCCCCGGGGCCCATGTGCGCGCCGCTCCATGCGGGTGGCGCGCGCGTTTTGGGGCTATCATCGGCGACACGACAAAACAGGAGGACGACCAGGATGGAGTTGGCGCAAGCGCAGAAGATGCTCGAAGAACTCGTGGCCCCGTGGGTGCGGCAGCTTGACCTGCAGGTCGAGGCGGTTGGGCCGGACGAGAGCGAATTGCGGCTGCCGTTCGACGCGGCGTTGAAGCACGGCGGCGGCGTCATCTGCGGGCAGGTGTTCATGGCCGTGGCCGACACGGCGATGGTGGTCGCGCTCTCGGCCGCGCTCGGCGGCTTTCGCCCGATGACGACGGTCACGCTGAACACCCACTTCATGCGCCCGGTGAGCGAGGGCGACCTGCGCGTGATTGCGCGCCTGCTTCGCCGCGGCAAGAACCTGGTGTTCGGGGAGATCGAAATCTTCGACGCTTCGGGCAAGATGGCCGTGCACGCGACGACGACTTACGCGCTGCTCTGAACGGAACACGGCGCCTGGCCGATTGCGGGCCGGGCGCGGGGAGGCACCATGTTCGATCAGATCGTATTTGCCGGCGGCGGCAATCGCTGCTGGTGGCAAGCGGGTTTCTGGGAGCGCGTGACGCGCGAAGTCCCGCTGCGCCCGCGCGTCATCGCCGGCATTTCGGCCGGCGCCGCCACGGCGTGCATGCTGCACATGCGCGAGTCCGACTGGGTGATGGCCTACTACCGCAAGGCCCTCGCGGACAATCGCAAGAACGCGTACTGGGGCAACCTGCTGCGCCGTGAGCGCGTGTTTCCCCATTACCGCATTTACCGGCAGGCGTTGCTCGATATCTATGACGGGCAACTGGACAAGCTGGCCGCCGGGCCGGAGATTCGCGTCGGCGTCTCGCACATCCCGCGCTGGCTCGGGCCGCGCACGGCAACGGCGGCCGGGCTCGTGGCGTACAACATCGACAAGCACGTGCGCCGCACGCTGCCCCCGACACTTGCGCGGCGGCTCGGCTTTCGTCCCGAATTTGTTCGCGCCCAGGATTGCACGAGCACGGCCGAGCTCGCGGATCTGATGCTGCAGTCGTCGTGTACGCCGCCGTTCACGCCGATCCTGCGACGCGACGGGCGCGCGGTGCTCGATGGTGGCATGGTCGACAATGTACCCGTCGATGCGCTCGACGCCACGCCCGGACAGGTGCTGGTGCTCGTCACGCGGCGCTATCCGCGCCCGCAGATCTTCACGCGGCATCACGCCGGACAGGACCGGCTGTACGTGCAGCCCTCCGCGCCCGTACCGATTTCCAGCTGGGATTACACGCGCCCGGACATGATGGCCCCGGCCTTTGAGCTGGGCCGCAGGGACGGCGAAGCGTTCCTGCGGCATCTGGACACGATAACGCCGCGGCGAGGCCCGGCGCTCGCGCATGATGCACGCGGCGCCCACGACTCCCATGACACGCAGGACGCGCATGACAGCGCATGACTTTCGCGGGTGGGGCAGCCGCAGGAGGCGGCCGTCAGGTCCGCGGCCTCAGACCGGCAGCGCTTACCGCCCGAAGCCGAGCAGCGCGGCCGGGTTCACCACGTGGGCGCGATCGCCGTTCAGGAAATCGACGATGTTCTGGAATGCCACGCGGAAATACAGTTCGTAGCTCTCGCGCTCGACGTAGCCGATGTGCGGCGTGCACACGCAGTTCTCCAGGCGCAGCAACGGGTTGCCTTGCAGGATCGGCTCGCTCTCGAAGACGTCGATCGCGGCCATGCCCGGCCGGCCGCGATTGAGGGCCGTGATCAGCGCATTTTCTTCCACCAGTTCCGCGCGGCTCGTGTTGACGAACAGCGCCGTCGGCTTCATCTGCAGCAGGTCTTCGAGCTTGACGATGTGCCGCGTCTCGTCGTTCAGGCGCAGGTGGAGCGACAACACGTCGCTTTGCGTGAACAGCGCTTCCTTGCTGTCGGCCACGCGCAGGCCGTCGGCCGCAGCCGCTTCGCGCGAGCCCTCGCGGCCCCACACCATGACTTCCATGCCGAACGCCTTGCCATAGCCCGCCACGAGCCGGCCGATCTTGCCGTAGCCCCACAGGCCGAGCGTCTGGCCGCGCAGTACCTGGCCCAGGCCGAAGTTCGGCGGCATGCTCGAGGACTTCAGGCCCGACTGCTGCCAGGCGCCGTGCTTGAGGCTGGAGACGTATTGCGGAATGCGGCGCTGGGCGGCCATGATCAACGCCCAGGTAAGTTCCGCGGGCGCCGTGGGCGAGCCCACGCCTTCGAGCACGGCAACGCCGCGCGCGGTGCAGGCGTCGATGTCGATGTGGTTGCCCGCACGGCCGGTCTGACTGATGACGCGCAGGCGAGGCAGTTTGTCGATGAGCTGCGCGGTGATGGCGGTGCGTTCGCGAATGAGGACGAGGACTTCGGCCTCGCCGATGCGGGCGGTCAACTGGCCGACGCCCTTGACCGTGTTGTTGAAGACTTTGACGTCATGGCCGGCTAACAGGGAGAAACAATCGAGCTTGCGAACGGCGTCCTGATAGTCGTCGAGAATGGCAATTTTCATGGCAAAGCGTAATCGGATCGGCGCGACACGAGGACATGCCGCGCAATCGGTACATAAGTCTGAGGCCGCCGCGACGGCGGGCGTACTGGTCGTTGACATGGCCGGTGCGCAGCGGGGCAAACCCCAGCCGACCTTGTTGCGACGCAGCACCGGCGCGGTTTGCGCGGTGGTATGCTGACGCCTCGTTTTGCATAGTATGGCAGGTGTCCTGGCAACCATGGCGAAACCGCCTCAACACGATGGCAAAAAATCGAACCCACCCCGCAAAAACAAGTCGGACCCGGTGAGCGAGACGCCTGATGCGCACCGATCGGTGTGCCCGTTGCCCCCTGCTTTCTCGCGCGTGCCGCAAGACCTGCGACGCGCTCCATGTTTCACGCGGCCTCGGTTCGCGCGCGCCGGTTATCCGGGCGCGGCGGACCTTCGTCGGGGCGGTGACGCCCGCCCGGTATCCCCAACCGGACGGATCGCCCGGCGAAACCAGCCGGAAGGCAAAAAGGCGCCCGCGCGACGGACGGTCGTCGTCCGCTCCGATTTACCGACTCTGCATGGAGACAACCCCCATGACTCAAGCCAGCCTGAGCGCCAACGCGCTCAACGCCTCCTCCTCGTCCAATGTCGCCACTCGTGATCTGCCCTCGTGGGTGCGTCACCGCAAGCTGATCGACTGGGTGTCGCGCATCGCGGCGATCACGCAGCCCGAGCGCGTCGTCTGGTGCGATGGCTCCGAGCAGGAGTACGACCGCCTGTGCGAGCAGATGGTCGCCGCCGGAACGATGAAGCGGCTCAACCCTGCCAAGCGTCCGAACTCGTTCCTCGCGCTGTCCGACCCGTCGGACGTCGCGCGTGTGGAAGACCGCACGTTCATCTGCAGCGAGAATCGCGAAGACGCCGGGCCGACGAATCACTGGATCGATCCTCGCGAGATGCGCGGCACGCTCGACGGCCTGTTCCAGGGCTGCATGCGCGGACGCACGATGTACGTGGTGCCGTTCTCCATGGGGCCGCTGGGCTCGCCCATCGCCCACATCGGCGTGGAGCTGTCCGATACGCCATACGTGGCCGTGAACATGCGCATCATGACGCGCATGGGCCGGGCGGTGTACGACGTGCTCGGCGAAGACGGCGAGTTCGTGCCGTGCGTGCATTCCGTCGGCAAGCCGCTTGCCGCCGGCGAGAAGGACGTGGCGTGGCCGTGCAACAGCACGAAGTACATCGTTCACTTCCCCGAGACGCGCGAAATCTGGAGCTACGGCTCTGGCTACGGCGGCAACGCGCTGTTGGGCAAGAAGTGCTTCGCGCTGCGCATTGCCTCGAAGATGGGCCGCGACGAAGGCTGGCTCGCCGAGCACATGCTGATCCTCGGCGTGACGTCGCCCGCGGGCCGGAAGTACCACGTGGCCGCGGCGTTCCCGTCGGCGTGCGGCAAGACCAACTTCGCGATGCTGATCGCCCCCAAGGGCTTCGAGGGCTGGAAGGTCGAGACCATTGGCGACGACATCGCATGGATCAAGCCGGGCAAGGACGGGCGTCTGTATGCGATCAACCCGGAAGCGGGCTTCTTCGGCGTGGCGCCCGGCACGAGCCAGAAGACCAACCCGAACGCGCTCGCCACGCTCGGCGAGAACGTGATCTTCACCAACGTGGCGCTCACCGATGACGGCGACGTGTGGTGGGAAGGGCTCACCGACACGCCGCCGGCGCATCTGACCGACTGGCAAGGCAAGGACTGGACGCCGGAAATCGCGAAGGAGACGGGGCGCAAGGCGGCGCATCCGAACTCGCGCTTCACGGTGAGCGCGTCGCAATGCCCGTCGATCGATCCCGACTGGGAGAACCCGGCCGGCGTGCCGATCGACGCCTTCATCTTCGGCGGTCGCCGTTCGACCACCGTGCCACTGGTGACCGAAGCGCGCGACTGGACCGAAGGCGTGTACATGGCGGCGACGATGGGCTCCGAGACGACCGCGGCGGCGGCGGGCCAGCAAGGCGTGGTGCGTCGCGATCCGTTCGCGATGCTGCCGTTCTGCGGCTACAACATGGCCGACTACTTCCAGCACTGGCTCGACACCGGCGCGCGCCTGGACAAGATGGGCGCAACGCTGCCGAAGATCTACTGCGTGAACTGGTTCCGCAAGGGCGCCGACGGCAAGTTCGTGTGGCCGGGCTTCGGCGAGAACATGCGCGTGCTGGCCTGGATGCTCGGCCGTATCGACGGCACGGCAAAGGGCGAGGAGAACGCGTTCGGGATCACGCCGCGTTACGAAGATCTGAACTGGAATGGCCTGTCGTTCACGAAGGCGCAATTCGACGAGGTGACGTCGATGGACCCGGCAGCATGGCGCGAAGAGCTCAAGCTCCACGCCGAACTTTTCGAGACGCTCAGGCACCATCTGCCGCAAGCGCTGCTCGACACGAAGGCCGAGATCGAGCGTCGCCTGAACGGGTGACGCCGCGCGCAGCGTCGATCGTCAGGCGCGAGCCATGATCGCGGCCGGGTGAGGCCGCATCGATTGCCGCATGTCACCACCCTCCCATCGAAGGCGACTTCGATGGGATTTTTTATGGAGTGCCCGCCGTCTCGGCGCGGGGGCCTCGGCTCATCGTCGTCGCGCGCCACGTCGGGGAGTTTCGCAACACGGGTGTGGAAGAGGTAGACGCCGTTTCCTCATTGACCGGCGAGCCGGCTGCCGCGCGTGAGCGGGCTTTCAATGCCGTGAAGACGCTCAAAGCGCTCAAAGTGTTCAAAGCGCTCAAAGTGTTCAAAGCCGGTTCTCCACCGCGAACTTGATCAGCTCGGCCTGGCCTTCGATGCCGAGCTTGCGCTTGATGTTGAGTCGATGCGTCTCCACGGTTCGCACCGACAGATCCATCTCCGTTGCAATCTGCTTGTTCGCCAGTCCGCGAGCGATGCGGGAGAGGATTTCACGCTCGCGAGGCGTGAGCGAATCGATCGGCGCGTGTGTCGTCGATGCCTGCACCACCCGCGCGGCGATCGCGGCGCTGTAATAGGCGTCGCCGCGCGCGACGCGTTCGATGGCCGTCACGATCTCGTGTGCGGGCGCGTCCTTGAGCACATAGCCGCGCGCGCCGGCACGGACCGCCTGACGCACGTACTCGGCGTTGTCGTGCATCGAAAGAATCAGCACGGCGATATGCGGGAACTGCTCGCGAAACAGCGCGGTCAGCTCGATGCCGTTCGTGCCGCGCATGCTGATGTCCATGAGCGCGAGATCGGGCGACGCTGTCCGGGCGCGCGCCAGCGCTTCCTGTGCGTTGCCGGCTTCGCCGACCACTTGCAGGTTGGGGGCCGCCTCGAATCGTGCGCGCAGGCCGTCGCGCACAAGCGGATGGTCGTCGATCAACAGCAGTCGGATAGGGTGAGCTTGCGTCATTTGCTGGAGGTGGCACGAAGCGCCGCTTTCGCGGCGGGCGTAAGCGGCACCCACGCACTGATGGTGGTGAGGCCGGGCCAGGACTGGATGCCGAGAACACCGCCCACGGCGTCGAGGCGTTCGCGCATGTTGCGCAGGCCGATGCCGTGCCGCGGATCGTGATGCACGTCGGTCACGTCGAAGCCGCGTCCGTCGTCGGCGATCGACAGATGAATGCCGTCGGGCTTGAAGATGAGCAGGATCGACACGCGCGAAGCCTGCGCATGCCGTTCGATATTGGTCAGCGCTTCCTGCGCGATACGGAACAGCATCGTCTTGATGTTGTCGTCGAGTGCCGGCGCTTCGCCTTCGACGTCCATCTCCACAGGCAGCCCCGCGTGAGAGCCGAACTCCCGCGCCAACTGGTCGATGGCCGCGGCAAGGCCCAGATCGTCGAGCATGGCCGGACGTAGCGCCTGCGAGATGCGCCGGACTTCACCGAGCGTGCCGTTCAGGCGCTCGATCGCCACGCCAAGCGTCGTGCTTGCCGCCGCCGGCGAGCCGGGCAGGCGCATCGACGCCGACTCGAGCAGCAGCTTGACCGAGACGAGCAGCTGGCTGATGCCGTCGTGCAGTTCGCGCGAAATCCGTGCGCGCTCGATCTCCTGTGACTCCACGACCTGGCGCGCGAGCTGGCGCAGCTTCGCATCGGCCGTCTTCAGCTCGGTGATGTTCACGACGAGGCCGCACAACCCCACGATTGCCAGGCACGACGAAGCGATGAGCGTGATCCAGATGAGCGTGCGGTCGATGTTGGCCTGTGCGCGATCGTCGGACTGGCGCAGCGTGGCTTGCACATCGTCGAGGTAAATGCCGGTGCCGATCATCCAGTTCCAGCGCGGCAGCGCGATCACGTAGCCGAGCTTGGGCGCCATGTGTTGCAGCGACGGCTTCTCCCACGCGTACTGCACGTAGCCGCCGCCGGAGCGAGCGGCGCCGATCAGGCGCTGGATCGTGGGTGCGCCGGACTCGTCCTTGAGCGCCCAGAGGTTATGACCGACAAGCTCGGGCTGGCGCGGATGCATCAGGCTCTTGCCGTCGAGGTCATAGACGAAGAAGTAGCCGTCCTTGCCGAACTCCATGCGCGCGAGCGTGGCGAGCGCCGCGTCGCGGGCGGCGGGGGTGTCGGGGCCGTTGTAGAGCGGCTCGATGGCGTTGCGCGCGAGGCCCACGTAATGCAGCAGCTCGGCGCGCTTGTTGGCCAGCAGCGCCGTCTGCACCGCTTCGTGTTGCGCGCGCGCGAGCTCGTTGCCCTGGTAGCGCACGGCCAGTGCGATGGCGACCATCGCGAGCGCGACGGGCAGCAGCGCCAGGACGAAAAATTTCTGTCGGAGGTTCATGGCATTCGAAAGGCCTGCAATGCCGCCGCATGCTGCAGGGGGCATCGGGCAGGCGTTCGCTACGTAATAGCACGTAGTTCGCCTGCGTAGTTCCGCGCTTGTGGCACGGCGGGCAAACGCCAATACTACACGGCGAATCGTGGCTGGGGCCCCCAGGCGCGTCCGCTGGACGCATCCCGGAGCCCAACGTTCGCTTCCGCACATTGCGTACTGGCTGCGTACTGGCTATGTCGCCTCGTCGGCTTTCGCCGCCCCGCACCCCCGCAAAGAGGGGCTAAAGAGGCGCAATACGAGGGCGGATGTGTCGCGGTTCACGGCGTCGTCGCGGCGCCGGTACAAGAGGCGGGACGGTGCCGCAACGGCACGGTCCCGGGGTTGCTGCCCGAAGGAGGCAGTTCCGAGGAGAGACAATGAATCGCATCTGGCAACAACTGCCCTGGGCAGCGGTGGCCATCGTCGGCGCGTGCGCGCTCGGCACGGTGGCTCTATCGCGCGGCGAAACCGTCAGCGCACTCTGGATCGTGATCGCAGCCGTCTGCGTTTACCTGATCGCCTATCGTTTCTACAGCAAGTTCATCGCCACGCGCGTCGCGCAGCTCGACGGCACGCGCATGACGCCGGCCTGGCGCCATAACGACGGGCTCGACTACGTGCCGACCAACCGCTATGTGCTGTTCGGCCACCATTTCGCCGCCATTGCCGGCGCCGGCCCGCTCGTGGGCCCGGTGCTTGCCGCGCAGATGGGCTACCTGCCCGGCATGCTGTGGATTCTGGCGGGCGTGGTCTTCGCGGGCGCCGTGCAGGACTTCATGGTGCTGTTCATCTCCACGCGCCGCGACGGCCGCTCGCTGGGCGACCTCGTGAAGTCCGAGCTCGGCATGATTCCCGGTGTGATCGCGCTGTTCGGCGCATTCCTCATCATGATCATCATCCTCGCGGTGCTCGCGCTGATCGTGGTCAAGGCGTTGACCGGATCGCCGTGGGGCACGTTCACCGTCGGGTTGACCATTCCGATCGCGCTTTTCATGGGCGTGTACACGCGTTTCATTCGCCCGGGCCGCATCGGCGAAGTGTCGGTCATCGGCTTCGTCATGCTCATGGCCGCGATCTACTTCGGTCAGAACGTGCACGACAGCGCCACGCTCGCACCGCTGTTCACGTTCGACGGCAAGCAACTGACCTGGATGCTGATCGGCTATGGCTTCATTGCGTCGGTGCTGCCGGTGTGGCTGCTGCTCGCGCCGCGCGACTATCTGTCGACGTTCCTCAAGATCGGCACGATCCTGGCGCTCGCCGTCGGCATTCTGGTCGTCGCGCCGGAGCTGAAGATGCCCGCGCTCACGCAGTTCCTGGACGGCAGCGGTCCGGTCTGGTCGGGCAAGCTGTTCCCGTTCCTCTTCATCACGATCGCGTGCGGCGCCGTATCGGGCTTCCATGCGCTGATCTCGTCGGGCACCACGCCCAAGCTGCTCGATAACGAAGTCAACGCGCGCTTCATCGGTTACGGCGGCATGCTGATGGAGTCGTTCGTGGCGATCATGGCGCTCGTGGCCGCGTCCGTGATCGATCCGGGCGTGTACTTCGCCATGAACAGCCCTGCCGCCGTGATCGGCACGACGCCGGAAGCCGTGGCGCAGGTCGTCTCGGGCTGGGGCTTCACCATCACGCCGGACGTGCTCACCGCAACGGCGCAGGCCGTGGGCGAGCACACGATCATCTCGCGCGCCGGCGGCGCACCGACGCTCGCCGTGGGTATGGCGCACATCCTGCACCAGGTGGTCGGCGGTGAAGCGATGATGGCCTTCTGGTACCACTTCGCGATTCTGTTCGAAGCGCTGTTCATCCTGACGGCCGTCGACGCCGGCACGCGCGCCGGACGCTTCATGCTGCAGGATCTGCTCGGCACCTTCGTGCCGTCGCTCAAGCGCACCGAATCGCTGCCCGCGAACCTGATCGCGACGGCGCTGTGCGTGGCCGCCTGGGGCTACTTCCTGTATCAGGGCGTGGTCGACCCGCTCGGCGGCATCAATACGCTGTGGCCGCTGTTCGGCATCTCCAACCAGATGCTCGCCGCCATCGCGCTGACGCTCGCTACGTGCGTGCTGTTCAAGCTCAAGCGCGAGCGTTTCGCCTGGGTGACGATCCTGCCCACGCTGTGGCTGCTCGCCTGCACGCTCACGGCCGGCTGGCAGAAGATGTTCGATCCGGATCCGAAGGTCGGCTTCCTTGCTCACGCCGCGAAGTACCAGGCCGCGTTGGCCGACGGCAAGCTGCTCGCCCCGGCCAAGTCGGTGGCGCAGATGCAGCAGATCGTGTTCAACGATTACGTGGACGCGGCGCTCTCCGGTGTGTTCATGTTCGTGGTGGTGGCCGTGGTGGTCTTCGGTCTTCGCACGGTCATCGTGGCACGCAGCGCGAGCAAGCCGACGGCCAAGGAGACGCCGTTCGAGCCGATGCCCGCGGGTCGTCAGGTCTGAGGCGAACGGGAGACGCCATGCTCGACGAAGTCGGCAACGAACTCGGCAAGGTCGGTCGATATCTGGGCCAGGCCATGCGGTTGATGGTCGGCCTGCCCGATTACGACACTTACGTGGCGCACATGCGCGCCACGCACCCGGATCGGCCGGTTATGAGCTACGAGGCGTTCTTCCGGGAACGCCAGGAGGCGCGCTACGGCGGCAAGAGCGGCGGACGCTGCTGCTGACGCCCGCCGTGCGCGCTGCGTCGGCCATGAAGAACGCCCGGGGGCTTCCCCCGGGCGTTTTGCGTTTGGGGGCGCGGCCATCGCGCCCCGTGTGGGCACTCGCTCACATCACCTTCGCGCAACGCGCGTTGGCGGCGCTTTGGCGATAGGCGTCGAACACCTGGGCGACGACGCGCACCAGCAGGCGTCCGGCCGGCAGCACTCGCAAGCCCCGTGCGTCGAGACTCACGAGACCATCGGCGGCCAGATCGGCCAGCTCACCCAGTTCGTTGGCGAAGTAGGCGACGAAGTCGATGCCGTGCATCTGCTCGACGGCCGTGAAGTCGAGCGCCATATGGCACATCAGACGCGAAATGACGTCGCGCCGCAGCCGGTCGTCGTCGGTGAGCCGAACGCCGCGCGCGATCGCCAGGCCGCCGGCGTCGATCGCGTCGTAGTACGCCTTCAGGGTCTTGGCGTTTTGCGCGTAGCTGTCGCCGACCCGTCCGATGGAGGACATGCCCACGCCGATGAGGTCGCAGTCCGCGCGCGTGCTGTAGCCCTGGAAGTTGCGCTGCAGCGTGCCGGCCGTCTGGGCGCGGGCGAGTTCGTCGTCGGGACGCGCGAAGTGGTCCATGCCGATGTAGACGTAGCCGGCAGCGCTCAGCCGCGCGATGATCGTTTGCAGCAGCTCGAGCTTGCGCGCACCGTCGGGCAGGGCGTCGGGCAGGCAGCGCTGCATCTTGAATTGCTGTGGCAGATGCGCGTAGCTGAACACCGACAGGCGGTCGGGCGCCATCTCGATCACGGCGTCGAGCGTGCGGGAGAAGGACTCGGGCGTCTGGTAGGGCAGCCCGTAGATCAGATCGAAGTTGACCGAGCGAAAGCCGCTGCTTCGCGCGGCTTGCAGCGTGGCTTCGACGAGTGCGCGCGGCTGAATGCGATGAATGGCCGCCTGCACGCGGGGGTCGAAGTCCTGCACGCCTATCGACAACCGGTTGAAGCCGAGCGCGCGCAACGCCCGGATCGACGCCGGACCGGCGCTGCGCGGGTCGATTTCGATGGCGTATTCGGCGCTGTCGTCGCTTGCCATCACGAACTGGCGGGCGATGGCGTCGACGAGCGACGCAATCTGTTCCAGCGAGAGAAACGTGGGCGTGCCGCCGCCCCAGTGCATCTGCGCGAGCGCGCGACCCGCGCCGAGCAACGACGCCTGACGTGCGATCTCGGCGTGAAGCCGCTCGACATACGCCTGCGCGTGCGCGCGATTGCCGGTGACGATCTTGGTGCATGCGCAGTAGAAGCACACGGTGTCGCAGAACGGCACGTGGACATAGAGCGACAGCGGCTTGCCGGTGCGTTTGGACTGCGCGGCCGCGCGGGCATAGTCTTCGACGCTGAAATCGTCGCGGAACTGCAGCGCCGTGGGGTAGGACGTGTAGCGCGGGCCGCCTACGTCGTAGCGGCGCAGCAGCCGTGCATCGAAGTGCAGGGGGGCGCATGGCGCAGCCCCGTGCGAATGAGCGGTCGAATGGGCAGTCGAATGGACGGTTTGCGCCGCCGCGGCGCGGGCGCCGCGCGGCGGCATCAACGGCAGGGGATTCATGACGATGCCGGCCCAAGGCCGGTGACGAAGGTGACATGGCACTGTAGCGTCGCGATGAACGCGCCGCCCTGACCTGCGTCAAACATCCGCCGCCGGGACCCGGACGCGCGCGAATGGCGACCGGGTCGGGCCGGTCTGCGTGACATTGCGCACCGCGCCGGCATGCAGATATCGCCGTGCGCCGGCCGCGCGGCGCTCATGCGCCGAAAGCCTTGCCACGTCAGGCAAATTTTGGCCGTGTACGGTAAGCTAACGCCTTATCGAAGTCTCCGCCGCGTCGACAGCCCTGGCGGCACGCGCGGCGCGCCCCCGAACGGTTCGGGGCGGCGGTCCGTCCGATGCCTGCGGGAACCCGCAGAACCGGGGAATCCCCGGCCCGCCCCAGCTGGTCTTTGCCGGAACGACGCGGCACATCACGATTGGAAACAACATGGACCGTCTGCAATCGATGCGCGTTTTCGTCAAGGTGGCCGATAACGGGAGCTTTGCCCGTACCGCTGCCCAGATGGATCTGTCGGCCGCTGTGGTCACGCGGCACGTCGCGGAACTGGAATCGCACCTCGGTGTTCGTCTGCTCAACCGCACCACGCGCAGCCTCTCGCTCACCGGCGCGGGGCAGGTGTATCTCGAGCGCTGCCGTCAGATCATCGATGAAGTGGACGAGGCCGACGCGCTGATCTCCAGCGCCTCGCGCGACCCGAAGGGCACGCTCAAGGTGGTGGCGCCGGTGTCGTTCGGTTTGCGCAACCTCGCGCCGCTCGTCAAGAAATACCAGGAGATGCACCCGAAGGTGGTGGTCGACCTCACGCTGACCGATCGCGCGATCGATCTGGTGGAAGAGGGCTACGACTGCGGCATTCTCCTCACGCGCATGATCAACAGCGAAAGCCTGATTTCGCGCGTGCTCGCCGAGACGCGCGTGATGTTGTGCGCTTCGCCGGCCTATATCGCCGAGCATGGCGAGCCCGTCACGCCGCAAGAGCTGGGTGAGCATGGCGTGCTTGGCCTGCCGAACGATTTCTGGAGCGACGAGCGCGTATTCTCGGGTCCGGACGGCGAAGTGCGCGTGCGGGTCCAGAACAAGTTCATCTGCAACAACACCGCGCTGCTGCGTCAGTCGGTGCTGCTCGGGCACGGGATTGCGTTTTTGCCGTCGTACCTCGTGGGCAACGACGTGCGCGACGGCGATCTCGTTGCGCTGCTGCGCAACTTCACGCAAACGCCGGTCGACGTCTCGCTCGTCTACCCGAGCCGCAAGTATCTATCGGCGAAAACGCGCGGTTTCATCGATCTGACCGTCGAATATTTCCGCCAGAACGAAGGGATTTCCGCCGCCGAGCGCTGGGTGCCGCCCAAGCTGCCGTCGCCGACGACCCCCAATACGGAAATCCCGGTGTGAGGCCGCGCCAAGGGTGAGGCGCGGCCCGGACCCGTCGCGTCCGGCGAGCGTCCGACCTTGCAACCGGACAACAAAACGGCCACTGCCCATAAGGGAGTGGCCGTTTTTCATTGCCCCGCGCGACGGGGCGGGCTCATACGGTCAAGCGCGCTCAGAACGGCGCGTCGTCGTCGTCGAACGAGGCGTCGCCGGACGGTGCCGGCTTGCTGCTCGTCGTCTTGGACTTCGCCGTCGTCTTGCGTGCTGCCGCCTTCTTGGCGGGCGCCTTCGTGGCAGCGCTCTTCGCCGGCGCCGTCTTGCGCGCCGGCGTGGCCTTCTCGTCACCGTCGCCATCGGCTGCCTTCGCGGCGGTCTTCTTCGGCGCCTTTGCCTCGAACTCGAAGCCGATGGTGCCGTCCTTCTGCTTGGCCAGATAGGCCTTGAACGTGCGGCCCGTGCGCGATGACTTGAAGTTCGTCAGCAGGTCGGTCTTCCCTTCGGTAAGCAATTTGTGAATCTGCTCGCGCGAAATTTCCTGCTGCAGGATCACCTTGCCCGAAGTGAAGTCGCATGTCTTCGGGTTGGCCACGGCGTTCTCGCACACGTAACGCATGCCGTGCTCGAACACGCGGCCGCCGCACTTCGGACACTTGCCGACCGGCTCCTGCCCCGTGAAGTCCGGCGCTTCGCCGTCTTCGTCGCCGCTGTCCTGGCCGAAGTCGAACTCGAGCTTGTAGCCCATCTCGTCGTCGGGCGAGAGCTTGAGGATCGCCGAGAACGGACGGCCCATCTTGCTGCGAAAGCCCGAGAGCGGCCCGATCGTCTTGTTCTTCAGCAATTCCTCGACTTCCGGGATTTCGAACTGGCGTCCGCCCGGAATCTTCGAGATCGAGAAGCTGCAGTTCGTACAGGCGAACCGGCGGTAGTTTTCCTTGACCACACCGCCGCAATGCGGGCATGGCGTGGCGAGAGTGGCGTAGTCGCCCGGGATCGTGTCCGAATCGTATTCCTTCGCGCGCTTGACGATGGTCTGCGTCATCTGCGCGATCTCGTGCATGAATTCGTCGCGCTTGAGGCCGCCGCGCTCGATCTGCGAGAGCTTCGCTTCCCACTCGCCCGTGAGTTCGGGCAGCGTGAGTTCGTCCACACCCAGCCCGCGCAGCAGCGTCATGAGCTGGAACGCCTTGGCCGTCGGATGCAGTTCGCGCCCTTCGCGCACGAGGTATTTCTCGGTGAGCAGGCCTTCGATGATGGCCGCGCGCGTGGCCGGCGTGCCGAGCCCCTTGCCCGCCATGGCCTCGCGCAACTCGCCGTCTTCGACGAGCTTGCCCGCGCCTTCCATGGCCGAGAGCAGCGTCGCTTCGCTGTAGCGTGCGGGCGGTTTGGTCTGCAGGCCCACGGCTTCGACCTTGTCCACGCCGACTTTCTCGTCCTTGGCGACCGGCACGAGCGTCGGCTGGTCGTCCTTGCCTTCCTTGCTGTCGCCGGCACTCTCCCTGCCATAGACGGCGAGCCAGCCGGCGTTCACGAGAACCTTGCCCTCGGTCTTGAAGTGGTGCCCCACCACTTCCGTGATGCGGGTCGTCACCTGATACTCGGCCGCCGGGAAGAACACGGCGAGGAAGCGCTTGACGACGAGGTCGTACAGCTTCTGTTCCGGCTCGGAGAGATTCTTCGGCGCCTGCAGCGTCGGGATGATGGCGAAGTGATCGCTGATCTTGCTGTTGTCGAAGATCCGCTTGTTCGGCTTGACCCAGTCCTTGCTCAGGACCTGGTTGGCGAACTGGTGATAGTTGTTGCTCTCCTTGAGCACGGCCATCGTCTCCTTGACGGTGGCCAGATAGTCTTCCGGAAGCGCGCGCGCGTCGGTACGCGGGTACGTGAGCACCTTGTGCTTTTCGTACAGCGCCTGCGCCAGACCCAGCGTGTTCTTCGCGGAGAAGCCGAAGCGGCTGTTCGCTTCGCGCTGCAGGCTCGTCAGGTCGAACAGCAGCGGCGAGAGTTGCGTTGACGGCTTCGATTCTTCGGTGACCGTGCCGTGCTTGCCGCGCACGGCTGCCACGACCGATTCGGCTGCCGCCAGGCTCCACAGACGCGAGTCGCGCTGCTCCGGGTCAAATTCGTTGCGCTTGAAGTTCGGGTCGAACCAGCGGCCTTCGTAGAAGCCCGCCGAGGCGACGAATTCGGCCTTCACTTCCCAGTAGTCGCGCGAGACGAACTTGCGAATCTTCTCTTCGCGCTCGACCACGATCGAGAGTGTCGGCGTCTGCACGCGGCCGACCGTGGTGAGGAAAAAGCCGCCGCCCTTGCTGTTGAAGGCAGTCATGGCGCGCGTGCCGTTGATGCCGACGAGCCAGTCGGCTTCGGCGCGGCTGCGCGCGGCGTCGGCGAGCGGCAGCATGTCGTCGTCGCTGCGCAGGCGCTTGAAGCCGTCGCGGATCGACTGCGGCGTCATCGACTGCAGCCACAGGCGCTTGATCGGCTGCTTCGCCTTCGCGTGTTGTGCGATCAGGCGGAAAATCAGTTCCCCTTCGCGCCCCGCGTCACAGGCGTTGATCAGCAAGTCGATGTCCTTGCGCTTGATGAGCTTGGTGAGCACCTTCAGGCGCGACTCACTCTTGGCGATCGGCTTGAGGTCGAAGTGGGGGGGAATTACGGGAAGGTTGGCGAAGCTCCACTTGCCGCGTTTGACTTCGTAGTCTTCCGGCGCGCCGATTTCGACGAGGTGGCCAACCGCCGACGAGACGACGTAATCGTCGCTCTCGAAGTACTCGTCATGCTTGGTAAAGCCGCCCAACGCCCGCGCGATGTCGTTCGCGACAGACGGTTTCTCGGCAATGATCAGAGCTTTTGACATGACGTTAGGTAATGTTGAGGGGGGTGTCGCCAGGCGACATTCGTTGGCTTTATAACATATAGCCAATCCGGCGTTGCCGTCGGATCGGGCACAAGGCGTGCCCGAAAGCGGCACATCATAAGCGCGCCGCAAGCCGGCGGCAAGGCCGTGCGCCGCCCGGAGGCACCCGTCCGAGCAGACGTTGCGCGCGCGGGCTCGCCACGCGCGAAGGCGGCCCGGCGCGGCCGCGCTCAGCCGAGCAGATGCTCGCGCAGTGCGGGAGCGGCGACGGTGGCGTCGCCCAGCACGCGGGCGTCGAGCATGCGCTCCAGCACCCCGCTGGCCGGCAGCACCGGCCCGAAGAACCGGGCGTGTCGGGCGTGCTGATCGGCGTCCTGCACCAGAATGGTCGGAAAGTTCTCGATGTCGTGATCGTCGAGCCAGTCGGCGTGCGTCTCGATGTCCACCCAGACGAAACACAGTTCGGGATGTTTCGCAGCCAACTGTTCCAGCGTCTCCCGGTATTCGCGGCACGTGCCGCACCACGCCGCACACAGGCAGGCCACGAGGCGCGTAGTGCCATCGGCCAGCACGGCGGCCAGCGCGGATCGGTCGGCGACGGGATCAAGAACGGGCATGGTGTCTGTGGTGTCGTTTCGTGCGGCGTTGGGTGTCCGGCGTCCGGTGTCGGGCGCTGGGCGTTGGGCTGGCGGTGCGTTGCGGCGCCGTTGCTGGCCTCGGTCGCCGATCATCGATCACCGATCGCATCGCTCGCCGACGGTCGGGCCGGCGGTGGCCGGCAGCAGCCCCCCGCGTCGCGACTCCCTTCGCGCGCTCAGGCCTGCCGCCCGTCGAGCCGGGCAAACCGGCCGCCCGGTACGCGAACGACCTGTCCGCCGAGTTCGAGCCGCCCGAGTTGCGCGAGCACCTGGGCCACCGGCAAGCCGGTGCGCTCGCACAGAGCGTCGGCGCTGACCGGATCATAACCCAGCGCTTCGAGAACCGCCGAGGCCGCCGGCGACATCATGCTGGCATGGACCCCCGGCGGGCTCGATGCGTTCCCGGCGGGCGGGGCGAGGTTGGCGGGGGCCACGGGGGCCACGGGGGCGGCGGTACGCCCGAGGTCGTGGGCGTCACGCCGGTTGCTGCGCCGCGCGGGCCGGAGCGCGCCCGCCCGCGCTTCGCTCACTACGCCTGCCGCACCGGTCGACGGCGGTTCGACGCCCAGGGCCTCGAGAATGTCGTCGGGCGAGGTGGCGAGTATGGCGCCGTCGCGAATCAGCGCGTGGCACCCCCGGCTTTGCGGCGCGTGAATGGAGCCGGGCACGGCCAGAACGTCGCGCCCCAGTTCGCCGGCCAGCCGCGCGGTGATGAGCGAGCCGGATTGCGTGGCCGCCTCGACCACCACGGTGCAGCGGGCGAGCGCTGCAATCAGGCGGTTGCGTTGTGGAAAATGTTCGGGCCGGGGCGGCGTGCCGATCGGGAAAGCGGAGATGACGAGGCCGCGCTCGGCGATGCGTGCCGCCAGCTCGCCGTGCCGGGCCGGATAGACGATGTCGGCGCCGGTGCCGACGACCGCGCATGTGCCGCCCGCGGTCTGCGCGGCGCCTTCGTGGGCCGCCGCGTCGATGCCGGCGGCCAGGCCGGAGACCACGGTCACGCCGGCGTCGCCCAGCGCGCGGGCGAAATGCCGGGCGTTCTCCCGCCCTTGCGGCGTGGCCCGGCGGCTGCCGACGATGGCCACCGCCGTCGCGAGGGCGCGGTTGGGCAGGCAAGCGTCGCCGCGGCAATAGAGAATGGGCGGCGCGTCGCCCATCGCCAGCAGCGCGTGAGGGTAGGCGGACTCGCAGAACGTGACCACCGCACAGCCGGGCTGGCTCGCCCACTCGAGCGTGCGGGCGATCTGCCCGTCGAGCTGCGCCGACGCCGGTGCAAGCAGCCGCGCCACCAGTGGCGCCGGGAGAATGCTGCCAAGCCGCGCGGCGGATGTCCCGAAGATGGCTTCCGGGGGGCCGAAGACCGTCAGCAGGCGACGTACCGCGGCGGCCGAGATGCCGGGCGTGTGGCAAAGCCGAAGCCAGTTCTTGATTTCCGCGCGGCTTGCCCCGATGTGTGGCGTGTCGGGCGCGGCGCGCGCGTGCGCATCGACGTTCGGCCCGCTCTGCGTCTCGGTGGGCGCGCCGCCGGGATCCCCGCCGGGCAAGGCCGGCGAGGCGGGAGCGCCCGTGCCGCGCGCCAGCGGGAGCCGGGGCGCTATGTTAAAATTTTTCATTATCCGGTAAGCATTGACCGGGGGGCCAGGGCTGGCAGAACCGGCGGCGCGGATATCGCGACGCAGCAGCCATTCCACGATTGTGTAATCGCGGCCCACGCGAGGCAATGCGGCGAATTCCCGTTTTCATCATGGCATTACTGACAATTCTTCAATATCCCGATCCGCGTCTGCACAAGGTCGCCAAGCCCGTGGCCGAGGTCGACGACCGGATCCGCCAGCTCGTCAAGGACATGGCGGAGACCATGTACGACGCGCCCGGCATCGGTCTTGCCGCCACGCAGGTCGACGTGCACGAGCAGGTCATCGTGATGGACCTCTCGGAGACGCGCGACGAACTGCGCGTCTTCATCAACCCGAAGATCGTCTGGCGCAGCGACGAGCAGAAAGTCTACGAAGAGGGCTGCCTCTCGGTGCCCGGCGTCTATGACGAAGTCGAGCGCGCCGATCGCGTGCGCGTGCGTGCGCTCAACGAAAAGGGCGAGGAGTTCGAACTGGAAGCCGACGGCCTGCTCGCCGTGTGCATCCAGCACGAGATGGATCACCTCAAGGGCCGCGTGTTCGTGGAATATCTCTCGCCGCTCAAGCGCAACCGCATCAAGCAGAAGATGAAAAAGCAGGCCGTGCGCGCCTGATGCCGGGGGCGCGCCGCGTGGGCGCGTCCGGTAAAACCCTCTATACTTGCAGCGCTCGCGGACCTTGCGTCCGCTTTCTGCCGCTGCGACGGGGCGTCTCGAACGTCTGCCGTCGGGCCAATTCCCGACCGTTTGCCGAGATGTCCATCGCCATTTCCTCGTCGTCGTCCCGCACCCGCACGATCTATTGGCTGAGTGCCGCACTGCTGTTCGCCTTCCTGCTGGCGGGGCTGTTCGACCGCGACCCCTGGAAAGCCGACGAACCGTATTCCGTCGGCATGGTGCTCAACTTCTTCCGCGGCCACGACCTGATCGTGCCGCATGTGGCGGCCGACCCGTTCGTCGAGAAGCCGCCTGTCATGTACTGGACGGGGGCGATCTTCGCGCGGCTCACCGCGGGCGTGCTGCCGGTCTTCGACGGCGCGCAGCTCGCCGTGCTCGCCTGGCTCGTGGTGGCGGCGCTGTGCGTGGGGCGTCTCGCGCAACGCCTGTATGGTTCGCAGTACGGCTCGCAGAACGGGCACGATACCGAGACCTTCCAATGGCTCGCGCCGATGCTCATGGTCGGCAGCTTCGGCGCCATCGAAAACATTCACAAGCTCACGGCCGACGTGCCGCAACTGGCCGGCGCCGCGCTGGCTCTCGCCGCGCTCGCGCGTCTGGCGCGCGCGGAGAATTCCGCACGGCTGTGGGGGTGGCTCTTCGGTACGGGCGCGGGCATTGCGTTCCTCAGCAAGGGGCTGCTCGTGCCCGGCGTGCTCGGTCTCACGGCGCTGGCCGTGCTCGCCGTGCCCGCCTACCGCACGCGCCGCTATGGCGCCGCGCTCGCGTGGGCGGTGCTCGCCGCACTGCCGTGGCTCATCGTGTGGCCGGTGCTGTTCTGGCATGCTTCCGAGCCGCTTTTCGTCGAATGGTTCTGGGACAACAACTTCGGCCGCTTCTTCGGCTTCGTTCATCTGGGCGGCGAGCGCAAGTCGTACTGGAACGACCTCACGAGCCTCGTCGGACTGACGTTCCCGGCCGGATGGCTCGCGCTCGGCGCGCTGATCGCGCAACTGCGCGACGGCGGCGTGCGACGCTTCGCGAGCGCGCGTCCCGAGCTCGCCATGCTGTGGCTGTACGTGGTGCTGTTCGTGCTCACGCTCGTCGTGTCGTCGGCCATTCGCGACATCTACATGCTCTCGCTGTTTCCCGCGATCGCGGTGCTCGGCGCGGGCGTGCGCCTGCCGGCGTGGCTGGAGAAGGCGTGGTCCGGCGTCGCGCTCGTGCTCATGAGCGTGCTCGGTCTGTTCCTGTGGGTGCGCTGGGGGCTGCAACTGAGCGGTAACGGTCACGTGGCGGCCGGGCCGATCGGCAAATGGCTGCCGCTCGACTACGTCCTGCCATTCTCGCCGGGCCTTGTGCTCGCGGCGGTGGGCATTGCGGCGCTGTGGGGAACGGCCATCGTCTGGCGCCGGCAGCTGGGCGCGCTGGTGTTCGGTTTCGCCGGGCTGCTGTTCGTGTGGGGCACGCTCTCGACGCTGCTGCTGCCCTGGGTGAACGAGGCGCGCAGCTATCGCACGCCGTTCGCGGCGCTGCATGCGGCGCTCGCGCGCAACGCGCCGCTTGCGGCCGGCGCCTGCGTGGGCTCGTTCAATGTGGGCGAGTCGGAGCGCGCCATGCTCGACTATTTCATCGATTTGCGTCCGGTACAGCTGCCCGATCTCGCGCAGGCTTCGCGCTGCGGCGCGCTGCTCGTGCTGGACAAGGCCGGCGCGCGCGTCGACGCGCCGCACGGCTGGCGCGAGATCTGGCAGGGCGGGCGCGCGGGCGACACCAACGAGCGCTTCCGCGCGTTCGTCGCACCGGGCGCCGGGCGCTGAGCCGGGACGCGGCAAGCCCGGGCCCGTCCCGTCCAGTCACAGCGTTAGCAGGAGGAAGTTCATGACGCTTCGCATCGTTTTCGCCGGCACGCCGGAGTTCGCGCAGACCGCGCTCGCCGCCATCGACGCCGCAGGTTTTTCCGTTGAGTTGGTGCTTACTCAACCCGATCGTCCCGCAGGGCGGGGCATGAAACTGCAGGCCAGCCCAGTCAAACGCTATGCGCAGGCTCACGGGATGCCGGTCGCGCAGCCGCCATCGCTGCGTCGCGGCGGCAAGTATCCCGAGGCGGCCGTGGCGGCCATCGAGCAGTTGCGCGCGCTCGCGCCTGACGTGATGGTGGTGGCCGCCTACGGCCTGATCCTGCCGCAGGAAGTGCTCGACTTGCCGCGCCACGGGTGCCTGAACATCCACGGCTCGCTGCTGCCTCGATGGCGCGGGGCTGCGCCCATTCACCGCGCCATCGAGGCCGGCGACGCCGAGACCGGCATCACGATCATGCAGATGGACGCGGGGCTCGACACCGGCGCGATGATCCTGCGCGAAGCGATGCCGATTGCCGAGGACGACACCACGGCCACCTTGCACGATCGTATGGCGACGCTTGGCGGCAAGCTGATCGTCGACGCCCTGCGGCAGCTCGCGCGCGACGGCCGGCTGAGCGCCGAACCCCAGCCCGACGTCGGCGTGACGTATGCCGAGAAAATCGCCAAGCACGAAGCGGTGCTCGACTGGACCCGGTCTGCCGCGACGCTCTCGCGCCAGGTGCGCGCCTTCGATCCGTTTCCCGGGGCGCTGGGTACGGTGCACGACACGCCGGTGAAGCTATGGCGCGCAAGTCCCGTGGCCGGCAAGCCGGGGGCCGCGCCGGGCACCGTGCTGGAAGTGAGCGCTGACGCAATCGTCATCGCGTGCGGCGACGGCGCGCTGCGCGTGACGCAATGCCAGAAGCCCGGCGGCAAACGGCTCGCGGTGCGGGAATTTCTCGCCGGCTTCACGCTCGCACCGGGCGATGTGTTCGCGTCCGCCGGCGCACGGGACCGATGATCGCCGCGCGCCATGCCGATTTCGCGCCACAAAATGGTGCGCAAACCGCGCAAAACGTCGGTGAAATCGACGGCAACCGGATGGAAACGTCCGAAAAACATCGAAATGGGCGGGATCGCCGTTGAATTTTCGTCGGCCGCCGCCATCTAACGCCCGAGGACACGCGCTGTGCGTGCATTCCTCGAGTCATCAGGATTTGCAGAGGAGAACACCATGTTCAATTGGATGAAGACCACCCTGCTGATGGCGGCCATCACCGCGTTGTTCATGGTGGTCGGCGGCATGATCGGCGGCCGGCAGGGCATGATGCTCGCGCTGGCGTTCGCGCTCGCGATGAATTTCTTTTCGTACTGGTTCTCGGACAAGATGGTGCTGCGCATGTACAACGCGCAGCAGGTCGACGAGACGAGCGCGCCGCAGTTCTACAACATGGTGCGCGAGCTTTCGCAGCGGGCCGGGTTGCCGATGCCCAAGGTGTACCTCATCAACGAGGACGCACCCAACGCGTTCGCCACGGGGCGCAATCCCGAAAATGCCGCCGTGGCGGCCACGACCGGCATCCTGCGCGTGCTGTCGGACCGCGAGTTGCGCGGTGTGATGGCGCATGAGCTCGCGCACGTCAAGCATCGCGACATTCTCATCTCGACGATTTCCGCCACGATGGCCGGCGCGATTTCCGCGCTCGCGAACTTCGCGATGTTCTTCGGCGGACGCGACGAGAACGGCCGTCCGGCGAACCCGATCGCGAGCATTGCCGTGGCGATTCTCGCGCCGCTGGCCGCGTCGCTCATCCAGATGGCGATTTCGCGGGCGCGCGAGTTCGAAGCCGACCGGGGCGGCGCGGAGATCTCCGGCGACCCGCAGGCGCTCGCGATGGCGCTCGACAAGATTCACCGCTACGCGCAGGGCATTCCGTTCGAGGCCGCCGAGCAGCACCCGGCCACCGCGCAGATGATGATCATGAACCCGCTCTCGGGCGGCACGATCGCGAACCTGTTCTCGACGCACCCCGCGACCGAAGAGCGTATCGCACGACTGATGGAGATGGCGCGCACCGGCCAGTATCCGGTCTGACGCGGCGCTCGCCGCGGCCGTCCCGGGTAACGGCGCCGTCGAAGTGAGGACTTGCCTCGCCTGAGGCGGCGCTCGAAAACCGGACGGCGCCTCGCCGGGCCGACGCGCGACAGTCTGCTATCCTGTCGCCCGACAGCCGTCCGATAGCCCCCATGCCCGCCGTCGCGCGGGCATGTTTGTTTGTAGAAAGCCATGCCGCAACCGAGCCTGCCCTCCGAATCCCTGGCCTATGCGCTGCAGCGCGCCGCGCAAGCCCTCGAAGCCGTCCAGAAGGGCACCGCGTTGCCGCAGGCGCTGGCGCAAGCCACCGCGCAGTGCCCGCCCGCCGTGCGCGCCGCCGTGCAGGATCTGGCCTATCGCGCCGTGCGGCGCCTGGGCAGCAGCCGCGCATTGCTTGCCCTGCTCGTCAAGCCGGCGCTGCAGGCCCGCGTGCGCGACATCCTGTTGTGCGCGCTCGCGCTGCTGCAGGACGACGCCAAAGATGCTGCGTACACCGAATTTACCGTCGTCGATCAGGCCGTCGAGGCCATTGCCGCCCAGCGCCGCACCGTGGCGGCGAAGGGGCTGGCCAACGCCGTGCTGCGGCGCTTTTTGCGCGAGCGCGAGGCGCTCATGGCCGAGATCGCCCGGCAGCCGCAGGCGCGCTGGAATTACCCGACATGGTGGATCGACACGGTGCGCGAGGCGTATCCGGACCGATGGGAGACGTTGCTCGCCGCAGGCGAGAGCCGTGGACCGATGACGCTGCGCGTGAATACCCGCCGCATCAGCGTGGCGGCCATGAAGGCGTGCCTGGAGGTCGCCGGCATGGCGGCGGAGGTCATCGGCCCGGTAGCGCTGCGGCTTGCGCATGCCGTGCCGGTGGAACGCCTGCCGGGGTTCGCCGAGGGTTGGGTGTCCGTGCAGGACGCCGGCGCACAGCTCGCCGCGCCCCTCGTGCTCGGCGAGAACCCGCGTGCGGGCATGCGCGTGCTGGACGCCTGCGCCGCGCCGGGCGGCAAGACCGGTCACCTGCTCGAGATGGCCGACGTGCACGTCACGGCGCTCGAGTCGGATCGCACGCGTGTGCCGCGCATCTACGAAAACCTCGAGCGGCTCGGATTGAGCGCCGACGTGCGCATCGGCGACGCGGGCAACCCGTCGAAGTGGTCCGGCGGCGGGTGGGACGGCGTGCCGTTCGACCGTATTCTGGCCGACGTGCCATGTTCGGCGGCGGGCATCGTGCGGCGTCATCCGGACATTCGCTGGCTGCGCCGGGCGGCCGACATCGACGCGCTCGTGCAGGAGCAGCGCCGCATTCTGCTGGCGCTGTGGGACACGCTCGCCGTGGGCGGCGAACTGGTCTATGCCACGTGTTCCGTCTTCCCCGCGGAAAATGAAGCGCAAGCGCAATGGTTTGAACGTGTTCGCACAGATGCGGTACGATTGGACGCTCCCGGGCAATTGCTGATGACCCCTGGCGGCGCCCACGACGGCTTCTATTACGCTCGCTTCCAGAAACGGTGACTTTCTCCCAACGGCTACTGGCTTGTCTGCTGCCGCTGCTGCTGGGCGCACTTGCGCTCGGCTTTGCAGGCTCCGCGCGCGCCGACAACGAAATTCAGGTGCGCGAAGCCCGGCTCGAACCCGCCGACGGCGGCTGGTCGCTGGACGCGCGCTTCGCGTTCGAGCTCAACAGCAGCCTCGAAGACGCCGTCAACCGCGGCATCTCGCTCTATTTCACCACCGACTTCGAACTTACCCGCTCGCGCTGGTATTGGTTCGACGAGAAGGTTGTCTCCACGTCGCAGAGCGTGCGGTTGTGGTTCCAGCCGCTCACGCGCCAGTATCGTGTCTCCAGCAATAACGGCAACAGCAGCAACGGCGGCCTGCAATTGGGCTTCGGTTCGCTGCGCGAAGCGCTGGCGCTCGTGCGCAACGTGAGCGGCTGGCGCGTCATCGACAAGGGCGTGGTCAAGCCGGGCACGCAGTACCAGGCATCCGTGCGCATGCGGCTCGACAACGCGCTCATGCCCAAGCCGTTCCAGATCGACGCCGTCAACAACCGTGACTGGAACCTGAGCTCCGACTGGGCGCGCTTCATGTTCTCGCCCTCGCAGTCCGCCGCCGCGGCGAACACGCCGGTCAGGACCGCCATGGCCGCCATGACCGCCGCAACCGCCACGACTGCCACGACTGCCACGGCGGTGGCCTCGGCGGCTGCCGCGAGCCATGCGAGTCCGCCGGGTTCGGCGGATTCAGCGGATTCGGCGGCAGGCACCGCGGTGAACCTGCTGCCGGCCGACACTTGGGCGCGAGGCGCCATGTCGGGGCTGACGGCTACGGCTACGGCCGCCGCCGTGGGCGCGCGTTCGACCGGCAGCCTGCCGCTCGCCTACAGCGCGGCCCTGCTGCCTGGAGCCGCCCGTGTCAAATAATGGCGGCGGCCTGCTCAAGCGCATCGTCATTCGCACGCTGATCGTCACGATGGCGCTCGTCGCCATCGGATTGTTCGGTCTGCTCGCACTTGCCTCGGCCAACACCGAATTCTTCGATCGCTACTATTCGCTGCTCTATACGGCCAACATCGCGGTCGCGATCATCTTCGTCTTCATCGTCGGCGCGCTCGTCTGGATCATTCTCGTGCGGCTGCGCCAGCGCCGTTTCGGCACGCGCCTGCTCGCCAAGCTCGCGATCTTCTTCGCGCTGGTCGGCGTGCTGCCGGGCGGCATCATCTATCTGGTGTCGCTGCAGTTCGTCTCGCGCAGCATCGAATCATGGTTCGACGTGCGCGTGGAGACCGCGCTCGACTCCGGGCTCGAACTCGGCCGCGCGATCCTGAACAACGGTCTGTCCGATCTGAGCGCCAAGGCGCAGCTCGTCGCCGATAACCTGACCGCCAGCGGCGACAAGGGCGCTACGCTCACCTTGCTGCGCATGCGCGATCAGTTCGGTTTGCAGGACGCGACCATCGTTGACGGCAATGGCCGGGTGCTGGCGTCCGCCTCGGGCAACTTCAACGCGCTCGTGCCCGATCTGCCCACGCCGCTGATGCTGCGTCAGGCGCGCGCGCAGTCGCGCGGCTACACCGCGATCGAAGGGGGCAGCGAGGGCTACGACAAGCACCAGGGCACCGATCAGCTGCGCTGGCGCGTGGTGATGCGCATACCGTCCGGCTTCTCGTCGTCGCTGCAGGACGAAGAGCGGTTCCTGCAAGTCACGCAACTGGTGCCTGCCAACCTGGCGCAGAATGCGGAAGCGGTGCAGAGCGCCTATCGCGAATACCAGGAGAAGGCGCTCGGTCGCACCGGCCTGCGCAAGATGTACATCGGCACGCTCACGCTCTCGCTCTTTCTCGCCACGTTCGTGGCGATGATGCTCGCGCTTGCGCTGGGCAATCAGCTCGCGCGGCCGCTCTTTCTGCTCGCGCGCGGCACCCAGGAAGTCGCGGCGGGCGATCTTTCGCCCAAGGGCGAAGTGCGCACCAACGACGAACTGGGCTTCCTCACGCAGGCCTTCAACGCGATGACGCGCCAGCTCTCGGACGCGCGCGCGAGCGTCGAGCGCAATCGTCTGGCGCTGGAGAGTTCGAAGGCGCACCTCGAGAGTATCCTGTCGAGTCTGACGGCAGGCGTTTTCGTGTTCGATCGCGACTTCCGGCTGACGACGGCCAACGCGGGCGCCGAGCGCATCTTCAACCAGAGCTTCCAGGGCGAGCTCAACCGCTCGCCGGCGCATATTCCGGCGCTGGTGGAGTTCGGCGAGGTGCTGCGCCGCGCCTTTGCCGATCGCGACGCGAACGCCGACCTCGGCCCGGGCGGCCACTGGCAGCAACAGATCGGCCTCACGCTGCCGGGCGAGACCGACGCCGTGACCCTGCTCGTGCGCGGCTCGCATCTGCCCGAACCGATGGTCGCGGTGGCGGGCGTGCCCACGCGTGCCGGCGGCGGCTATGTGGTGGTGTTCGACGACATCAGCGACGTGATCTCCGCGCAGCGCTCGGTGGCGTGGGCCGAAGTCGCGCGCCGTCTCGCGCACGAGATCAAGAATCCGCTCACGCCGATTCAGCTCTCGGCCGAGCGTCTGCAGATGAAGCTCTCCGACAAGCTGCCGCCGGCAGACGCCGAAGTGCTGCGCAAGGGCGCCACGACCATCGTCAACCAGGTGGCGGCGATGAAGCGCATGGTCGACGACTTCCGCGACTATGCGCGATTGCCGCCCGCGATCATGCATCCGCTGCAGCTCAACGATCTGATCGGCGAGGTATTGACGCTCTACGGCGTCGATGAAGGGCGCGGCGCGATTCGTCCCTACCTCGACGCCGACCTGCCGGAGATTCGCGGCGACTCGACGCAATTGCGGCAGGTTATTCATAATCTGCTGCAGAATGCTCAAGATGCCGTGAGTGGAACCGAAAACCCTCTTATCACGGTGGAAACGAAGACAGTAGAATACGCAGGAACGGAGTCCGGCGAACCGAAGCGCACGGCAGTGCGTCTGACGGTCACGGACAACGGGCCCGGTTTCCCGGCACGCATTCTGACCCGCGCATTCGAGCCATACGTGACGACCAAGGCGAAGGGCACCGGACTCGGGCTGGCGATGGTCAAGAAGATCATCGACGAACACCAGGCACGCATCGACATTCGAAACCGGTCACTTCCCGAGGGCGAAGGCAGTGCAGGCGCACAGATTTCGATCTTGTTTACTCAATTGGCTGACGACCAGGACCTGTCGCGCAACAAGCCGGCAGAACACACGAAGGTAGCGTAAATGGCAACCATTTTGGTGGTGGACGACGAAATGGGGATCCGGGAGCTGCTCTCGGAGATTCTGAGCGACGAGGGGCATGTCGTGGAGGTGGCGGAGAACGCGCAGGAAGCGCGTGCCTATCGCGCCACCAACACGCCCGACCTCGTGCTGCTCGATATCTGGATGCCCGATACCGATGGCGTGACCTTGCTCAAGGAGTGGGCGGCGCAGCAGTTGCTGACCATGCCCGTGATCATGATGTCGGGCCACGCCACGATCGACACCGCCGTTGAGGCGACCAAGATCGGCGCGCTCAACTTTCTCGAGAAGCCCATTGCGCTGCAGAAGCTGCTGCAGGCGGTCGAGCAGGGGTTGGCGCGCGGCAAACGCGATGCGTCGGGCGGCGCCCCGAGCGCGTTCGATGCGGGCGACGAAGCGCTCGAAGCGGGCGTCTTCGGCGAGAGCGAGTCGCGTCACGCGGGCGCAGGCCTGAACGGCTCGGCGAGCCACCACGCCTCGCTCGGCGCGCACGACAACGAGGGCGGCGCGGCCGCCGCGGCCGTAGGCGCGTCGTCGGACATCTCGTTCGACGTGCCGCTGCGCGAGGCCCGCGACGCCTTCGAGCGCGCCTACTTCGCCTACCATCTGGCCAAGGAGCACGGCAGCATGACGCGTGTGGCCGAGAAGACCGGGTTGGAGCGCACGCACCTGTATCGCAAGCTCAAGCAACTCGGCGTGGAGCTGTCCAAGAGCAAGACCTGACGGCGATGGCCGCGAAGGGACGCACGCCGCCGCGCCCACGCGCCGACGCGGCCGCGCGCCTCGCGCCGCCGGTTTCCAGCAGGTTTTTTCGACAAAAAGCTTGCGCAAAGCGCATTCAGTCTCTATAATCGCTTCTCTCTTGGCCCGGTAGCTCAGTTGGTAGAGCAGCGGATTGAAAATCCGCGTGTCGTTGGTTCGATTCCGACCCAGGCCACCAAATTCGAAGGGCTTGCGCATCTCGCAAGCCCTTTTTGCGTTTGACCCAGAACGCGCTGCCCGATGGTGGGTATCACGTCCCGGCGATGGCGCCCGGACACATCGCGGTTCAAAATCGCGTGAGTTATCCCGCACGCAGGTTGCCCGGCGGCAACCACACACGCGTGCCCGGCCCCCGTCGCCCCGACGGCGAGGGCGATACTGCTAGCGCACGATCATGACGACAAGCACCGATTCCGCTCTCGTTCTGTTCTCCGGCGGACAGGATTCGACTACCTGCCTCGCGTGGGCGCTCTCGCGCTACGCGCGCGTGGAGACGCTGGGCTTCGACTACGGCCAGCGCCACAGCGTGGAGCTGGAGTGCCGCACCGACGTGCTCGCCAAGCTGCGCCAGCGCTTCGCGCAATGGGCGCCGCGTCTGGGTGACGACCACATGATCGACCTGTCGATCCTGGGGCAGATCAGCGAGACGTCGCTCACGCGCGAGACGACCATCGCGATGGCGGCAAACAACCTGCCGAATACCTTCGTACCGGGCCGGAACCTGCTGTTTCTGACGATCGGTGCGACCATTGCCTATCGGCGCGGGCTGCGCGTGCTCGTGGGCGGCATGTGCGAGACGGATTTTTCGGGCTATCCCGACTGCCGCGACGACACGATGAAGGCCCTGCAGGTGGCCCTCAACCTCGGCATGGACCAGCGCTTCATCATCGAGACGCCGCTCATGTGGATCGACAAGGCCGACACATGGCAGATGGCGCAGGATCTTGGCGGCGACACGCTCGTCGAGACCGTGCGTGAAGACACGCATACCTGTTATCTGGGCGAGCGCAGCGTGCTGCATCCGTGGGGCTACGGCTGCGGCGAATGCCCGGCGTGCCAGTTGCGCCAGCGCGGCTACGAGCAGTGGCGTGCGCGCGCCGGCGGCCAGGATCGCGGCGCGGCCTGACCCTTCGAGAATCGAGACCATCATGACGTACACGGTAAAGGAAATCTTCTACACCTTGCAGGGCGAGGGCGCGAACGCCGGACGCCCGGCGGTGTTCTGCCGGTTTGCAGGCTGCAACCTGTGGACCGGGCGTGAGGAGGACCGTGCCGAGGCCGTCTGCCAGTTCTGCGATACGGACTTCGTCGGCACCGACGGCGAGAACGGCGGCAAATTCCGTTCGCCGGCCGATCTCGTGGCCCGGATCGTGGCGCTGTGGCCCGCCGACGACCGTGCCAATCGCTTCGTCGTGTGCACGGGAGGCGAGCCGCTGCTGCAGCTCGACACGCCGCTCATCGACGCGCTTCACGCCGAGGGCTTCCGTATCGCCGTGGAGACGAACGGCACGCAGGCCGTGCCCGACGGCATCGACTGGGTGTGCGTGAGCCCGAAGGCCGACGCGCCGCTCATCGTCACGCGTGGCGACGAACTCAAGGTCGTGGTGCCGCAGGATCGTCAACGTCTGGCCGAGTACGAGACGCTCGACTTCTCGCATTTCTATCTGCAGCCGATGGACGGTCCGCTGCGCGACATCAACACGAAGCTGGCCATCGACTATTGCAAGGCGCATCCGCGCTGGTCGCTGTCGATGCAAACGCACAAATACCTGAACATTCCCTGAGCCGTTGCCGTGATTACGATTACCCGGAAACTCGAATTCGACGCGGGCCACCGCATACCCGATCACCGAAGCCAGTGCCGCAATCTGCACGGGCATCGCTATGTGCTGGAAATTACGCTCGCCGGCGAGGTGAGCCGTGAGAGCGGCGCGTCGGACAACGGCATGGTGATGGACTTCGCCGACGTGAAGGCGCTTGCCAACGAGCATCTCGTGTCGGTGTGGGACCACGCGTTTCTCGTCTATGAAGGCGACACGGCCGTGCGCACGTTCCTCGAGACGATGCCGGACCACAAGACGGTGGTGTTCGATCGCGTGCCGACCGTCGAGAATCTGGCCGCCGCGGCATTCGAAAAGCTGAGCGGCGTGTTCGACGCGCACTATGGCCGCGATCTGCGACTCGTGCGCCTGCGTCTGTACGAGACCCCCAACTGCTGGGCCGAAGTCACGGCCTGATGCGGTGCCGGCCAGGCCGGCCGCCGGTGCAACGACCGCTCGGCCGCGCCACGCCGGCCGCCTCTTGCTGGGAGCGAGCCCAGAACCGCCCGATTTCGATACTTCGCACCTGAAGTCGACGCCCTGCGTCGGGCCGATGACCGAAAGTGGCAACCCGCCAGACCCCGCGTTTTGGCGGGTTTTTCATTTTCGGAGGGGGTATGACACGAATTTCAGCGTCCAACGGCATTGTCGCGCTCGACGATTCGACACACGTTCGCATCACCCGAATTCACCGCGTGGGTTCGCACGAAGCCCTGCCCATGCTCGAGGGCGTCGCGAACGGCCCCCCTGCCGGCCGCGCAGTGGGGGCATCTTGCGCATCGCGGGCAGGCCCGTCGGGCGCCGCGCGCGAAGCGTTCGGGGACGATCTGCGCGCGGTGCGGCCGCTCGCCGAGTCGAAGTCCCGAAGCCCGCTGCTCGACGTTGCGCCGCCGTCGTCACCGGGCGCCGACGACCCGCCGCCCCCGTATTCGCCGCCAGGGACGAGCGCTCCGTATCTGCCCGCGAGTCCGCCGCCGCCCTATTCGCGGAGTTCGCAGGATTCGCCGGGCGAGATGCACGAGGCGCCACCGATCTATCTGCCGCCGGGCGTCGACGGCTTGTCGGGCGAGACCTGACGCCGGGGCATTTGCGTCTCTGGCGCGCTATGATGCGGACTGCACAACGCAACTAACAGGGGACTCCTCACATGAAGATGCTGCTGCGCGGCCTGTTGACCGCATTCCTGTTCTCCGCTTTTGCACTGCCCGCCACGTCCGCGTTCGCGCGCGACCAGGTCGTGTATCACATCAACGATGCCGAGCATCAGGCGCTTGCCGCGCTGCGCAACATCCGCAATCAGCTCGACACCGTGCCCGACAGCGACATCGTGGTCGTCGCCCATTCACAGGGCGTCGATTTCCTGATGGAGAACTACAAGGACGCCGCAACGGTAGGACCGCTGATCTCGGCGCTGCACGCGCGCGGCGTCAAGTTCGAGGTGTGCGAGATCACGCTCAAGCAGCGCAACTTCAAGAAGGATCAATTCGTGCTCGACGCCGATTTCACACCGTCCGGCGTGGTCGAACTCACGCGCTTGCAGCAAAAGGGCTACGCGTACATCAAGCCGTAAGCCCGTTCGATGCGAGCACCGCCAGACCCCGGCCGCGCGCCGGGGTTTTTCGTTGCCGCAGACGGCCGGACCGCGGGCATTTCCCGTTTGGCGCACAATACGCGAGTGCTCGCTTCGGAGGTGCGCCATGTCGATGCCTTTCGCCGTGCGCCGGCTCATGGCCGGATCGGCCGTCACGCTCGTGAGCGTGGCGTGCCAGCCCACACCGTGCGCCCTCGCCGCCGCGCCGGCGCCGGCCCAGGCCCTCACCGACGAGGCCGTGCATCACTACGAGGCCGGCCAGCAGACGCAGGCGCTCGACGAATTCCGCCGCGCCGCCGAGCAGGGCAACCGGCTGGCGCAGTTCGACTACGCCATGATGCTGCTCAATGGAGAGGGCGTCGCCCCCGATCCGCGCGGCGCCGTGCAATGGCTCGAGCGCGCGGCCAACGCCGGCATGTCGCAGGCGCAATACGTCTACGGCAAGATGTTCGACGACGGCTATGTCGTCGACAAGTCGATTTCGCAGGCCAATCGCTGGTACGAAAAGGCAGCGAAGCAGGGGCACGTGCAGGCGCAGGCGGCCATCGCCAACGAGTACTTCATCGGACGCGGCGTACCGCGCGACTACAGGATCGCCTTCGGCTGGTACGAGAAAGCCGCGCAGGGCGGCGACCTGCCGTCGCAGTACATCGTGGCGAGCTATTACGAGCGCGGCTATGGTGTGGTCACGCCGGACCCGCAGCGTGCACGGCGCTGGTATGAAAAAGCGGCCGCGCAGGGTGACGTGGCCGCTCAGGGAAAGCTCGAAGCAATGAATCGCGAGCGTGCCTTGCCGCCGGCAGCGGCGTCCGCGCCAGCCGGACGGTAGCGGAACGATACTCGAACGATACTCGAATGACAGGGGCCGCTAGCTCTGCATGAGCCGCTTCTCGCGTGCCACGCTCATCAGAATGCCAACGCCGAGGCCGAGCGTTACGAGCGCCGTGCCGCCGTAGCTCATGAACGGCAGCGGCACGCCGACCACCGGCAGGATGCCGCTGACCATGCCCATGTTCACGAAGGCGTAGGTGAAGAAAATCATGGTGACAGCGCCCGCGAGCAGCCGTCCGAACAGCGTCGCGCCGCTTGCCGCGATCATCAGCCCGCGCGCCACGAGCAGCAGATACAGCACGAGCAGCACGCCCTCGCCAACCAGCCCGAACTCTTCGGCGAAGACCGCGAAGATGAAGTCGGTGTGCTTTTCCGGAATGAATTCGAGGTGCGCCTGCGTGCCCTTGAGCCAGCCCTTGCCCATGGTGCCGCCCGAGCCGATCGCGATCACCGACTGGATCGTGTGGAAACCCTTGCCCAGCGGGTCCGAAGTCGGGTCGAGCAGCGTGCACACGCGGTGCTTCTGATAGTCGTGCAGGATGTGCCATTCGACGTCCGGCTGACAGATCCTGTCCTCGAGCGCGAGGATCGTGCCGATGCCGAGCACGCCGGCAATGAGCACCGGCAGGATCAGCTTCCAAGACAGCCCCGCCAGATAGATCACGTACAGGCCGGCCGCGGCCACCAGCAAGCCGGTGCCGAGGTCGGGCTGCTTGGCGATCAGCCCGACGGGCACGCCGAGCAGCGCGAGCGCCGCGAGATAGTCGTACCAGCGGATATTGCCCTCGCGCTTCTGGAAGTACCACGCAAGCATCAGCGGCATGGCAATCTTCATGATCTCGGACGGCTGGATCACCATGCCGACGTTCAGCCAGCGCTTCGCGCCCTTCTTCGTCAGGCCGAACATCGCGACCGCGACGAGTAGCGCGACACCGGCCGTGTAGAGCGGCACCGCAAACTTCATGAGCGTCTGCGTGGGCAGCATGGCGAGCACCCACATCAGCATGAACGTGAGCACGATGTTGCGGATCTGGTCTTCCACGCGGCCCGGCACGTCGATGCTGGCGCTGTAGAGCGTGACCAGACCCACGCACAGCAGCAGGAAGACGATCAGCGCGAGCGGTTTGTCGAAGGCGACGAACAGGCGCTTGACCTGCTCTTTCCACGTATGTTTGTCGAGCGCCATCATGGCGTTCCTCCTTGCGCGCGGATGGCGGCGCGATGGCGGGCTTCGTCGGCGACGGTCGGGCTCACGGCGGGCTGGCGCTGCGGGGCATTCGGCGCTTTCGGCGCGGAGCCGCCGGCCCCCCCCGCCGCTCCCTGTGCCGGCGCGACGCCCGCGGCCGAGGCCTTGCCGTCGCCGGCACGCGCGGCCGGCGCGGTGGCGGCCATGCGCGCGCCAAGCTCGGCGGCGCTCGCGGGCGGCGCATCGGGCGCCGCGGAAACCCCGGCGACGGCGCCTGAGGCCGCACCGGGCGCGGACGCCGCCTGCAGCGCCGCGGCTTCGGCCGCGCGCTCCTTCGGTTCGTCGATGAGGTAGTAGTCGAGCAGACGGCGCGCCACCGGACCGGCCTGCGCGCCGCCCCAGCCGGCGTTCTCGACGATCAGCGCGAGCGCGATCTTCGGGTCGTCCGCCGGCGCGAAGGCGATGAACAGCGCGTGATCGCGCTTGAACTCGGGAATCGCGTTGTGGTTGTACTTCTCGTTCTTGCCGAGCGAGTAGACCTGCGCCGTGCCGGTCTTGCCGCCCGCCTCGTATGGCGCGCCGGCGAACGCCTGACGGCCCGTGCCTTCCTTGATCACGCCGACCATCGCGCGTTTGACGAAATCGACGTCCGCCTGCTTGTACGGCAGACGGGCGCTTTCGTGCGGCACGGTGAGCTGGCGCGAATGCGTGACGGGATCCTCGACGGCCTTCACCAGGTGGGGCTTCATCACCACGCCGTTATTGGCGAGCGTGGCCGTGGCGTGCGCGAGCTGCAGGATCGTGAACGAGTTGTAACCCTGGCCGATGCCCAGGCTGATCGTCTCGCCGTCGTACCACTTCTGCTGCGCGGGCTTCTTGTAGGCCTTGCGCTTCCATTCGGTCGAGGGCAGGATGCCGCGCGCCTCGCCCTCGATGTCGATGCCCGTGAGCTGGCCGAAGCCGAGCGGCGCCATGAAGTCGTGGATCGCGTTCACGCCGAGGTCGTGCGCGAGCATGTAGTAATACGTGTCGTTCGAGACCACGATCGAGCGATACATGTCGATCCAGCCCTGACCGTTGCGCACGTCGTTGCGGAACGTGTGGTTGCCCAGCGTGAACGAGCCCGTGTCCTGGAAGCCCCAGTTCGTCGTGCGTTTGCCCAGTTCGAGCGCGGCGAGCGCCATGAACGGCTTGTACGTCGAGCCGATCGGATACGTGCCGCGCAGCGGCCGGTTGAGCAGCGGCCGGTCGGGCGAGTTGTTGAGGGCGTCCCAGTTCTGCTGGTCGATGCCTTCGACGAACAGGTTCGGGTCGAAGCTCGGCGCCGACACGAACGCCAGCACGTCGCCCGTCTTCGGCTCGATGGCCACGACCGCGCCGCGCCGTCCGGCGAATGCCTGCTCGGCCACCTGCTGGAGCTTGATGTCGATCGACAGCACGAGGTTGTCGCCCGGCGTGGCCGGCGTGCGCGAGATCGTGCGCACCGGGCGTCCGCCCGCGGTGACTTCGATTTCCTCGAAGCCGGTGATGCCGTGCAACTGCGTCTCGTAACTCTGCTCGACACCGATCTTGCCGATGTAGTCGGTGCCCTTGTAATTGTTGGCGTCGCGCCGGATGTCGTACTTCGCGCTGTCGCTGTCGTTTTCCTCGCTCATCGCCTCGATGCGCTGGCGATCGCGCTGCGAGATGCGGCCGATATAGCCGATCACGTGCGCGGCCGTCTCGCCGAGCGGATATTGCCGGAACAGGCGTGCGTGCACGTCCACGCCGGGGAAGCGGAAACGCTGTGCGGTAAAGCGCGCGACTTCCTCGTCGGTGAGGCGCGTGCGGATCGGCAGGCTCTCGAAGCTCTTGCTGTCGTCCATGAGCTTCTTGAAGCGGGCGCGATCGCGCGGCGTGATCTCGATCACGTCGGACAGATCGGTGATCAGGTCCTCGAGCGGACGACCGATCTTCGACGGCGTGATCTCCAGCGTGTAGGCGGAATAGTTGCGCGCGAGCACCACGCCGTTGCGGTCCATGATCACGCCCCGGTTGGGCACGATGGGCGCGAGCGACACGCGGTTTTCGTCGGCTTGCAGCGCGTACTGGTTGTGGCGGAAGACCTGGAGGTAGACGAATCGCACGGCGAGCAGGCTGAAGCAGATCAGCACGAAAAGCGCGGCCGCCGTCACCCGCAGATGAAACGTCTGCAGTTGTTGCTGGGGATTCTTGAACTCGGTCATGCGGGCGGGCTCGGTGGCGCGAGACGGGCGGGCGGCGGGCCCGTCAGATCGGGCGCGTGTCGTCTCGGTCGACGGCGCGCTTTTGTGGCGCCAGCAGCAGGATGCTGATCACCGGCCAGAGTACGGCTTCGACGAAGCTCGCCGCGAGCGGCCACCAGCCCGGGAACGCCGCGCCCGTGGCCAGGCGGATGATGAACGGCACCACGTGCGCGAGCAGCAGCAGCGGCAGCACCGTGAGCGCCTGGCCGAGCAGGGTGAAGAACAGCACCCGGCGGTGAATCATGATCGCGCCGTAGGACAGCAGCGTGTAGGCGAGCGCGTGCTCGCCGAGCAGGCCGGCGTTGTGCACGTCCATGAGCAACCCGACGAGGAACGCCACGCCCATGCCGACCTTGCGCGGCTGGTGGATGTTCCAGAACATGAGCACCAGCGCGACGAAGTCGGGCATGGCAGGCGCGTGGCCCCACGGCATCAGGTTCACCAGAAACGCCACCACGAGACTGAGCGTGATGAAGTACGGATTGACCGGCAGCAGAATGTATTGCGGTCGTGACATGTCGATTCCTCAGTGGCCTTTCCTGGCGGCCGGTGCACGCTTCGGATCGGCGCGGTTGCCGCCCTTCTGGCCGGGCTTCTCGCCGCTCGCGGCCGGATCGGAGGCGCGCGCGAGGTCGGCGGCGGCGTCCGGGTGCAGGGCAAGCGGCGTGGTGTATTGCAGGACCAGCACCTGGCGCTGACTGCGCAGGTTGGCCACCGGCTGGCACAGGATGCGCGCGAACGCGGTGTCCGAGACGCGGTCGACCTTGGTGATGCGCGCCACCGGCAGGCCGGCCGGGTAGATGCCGTCCAGGCCGCTCGTGGCGATTTCGTCGCCGACCTTCACGTCGGCCGACAGCGGGATGAAGCGCAGGTCGAGCACGTCGCCGCGCAGCCCGCCGTAGATCACGCTGTGCACGCCGCTGCGCGTGACCTGCACGGGCACCGCCTGTTCGCGGTCGGTGAGCAGCGTCACTTCGCTTTGCAGCAGGAATACGCGCGAGACCTGGCCGAGCAGCCCCTGCTCGGTGACGACCGGCGCGCCGAGCTTCACGCCGTGCTTCGTGCCCCGGTCGATCACCACGCGCTGCGTGAACGGGTCGCGCGTATCGTATTCGATTTCGGCGGGAATGCTTGGCACCGGCAGCCGTTCGCGCAGCGAGAGCAGTTGACGCAGGTGCTCGTTTTCGTTGACCAGCTGGTTGTTGCGCTGTGCCTGCACCGAGAGTTCGAGATTGCGCTCGCGCAAAACGCGGTTCTCGGTGGTGAGCTGCGATTCGGTGGAAAAGAAGCTCGCGACCCCGAGTATGGCGTCGCGCGGCAGCAGCATGAGACGCTGCACCGGATAAAGGGCGGTGCCGACGACGGCGCGCACGCGCTCGAGCGTGTTGTAGTGCGAGTCGACCACGAGCAGGCCGATGGCGAGCGCGACGAAACAGATCAGCCGGGCCAACGCCGACGGACCCTGTTTGAACAGTGGCGGCGGACTGTACTGCATGGTGGGCCCTTCAGGGAAGCACGCGCAGCGAGGCGCTGCGGTGCGCGTGTGATATCAGTCGGGCGCGACGCTGCGGCGCGGTGGAAAGTGCGACGCGCCCAAGCGTGCGCGGGGTCTTGCTGCGTGGCCGGCCGCGCCGGGCGAGGTGTGGACGGGATTGCCCCACCGCGCCGGACGACGAACCACGCACGTTGGCTTACTCGTAGGAGAAGATGCTGCCGAGCTTGTCCATGCGCTCGAGTGCCATGCCCGAGCCGCGCACCACGCAGGTGAGCGGGTCTTCGGCGACGAGCACCGGCAGGCCGGTTTCTTCGGCGAGCAGACGATCGAGGTCGCGCAGCAGCGCGCCGCCGCCCGTGAGCATCATGCCGCGCTCGGCGATGTCGGCGCCCAACTCCGGCGGCGTCTGCTCCAGCGCGATCTTCACCGACGACACGATCTGGTTGAGCGGATCGGTCAGGGCTTCGAGGATTTCGTTGCTGGAAATGGTGAAGGCGCGCGGAATCCCTTCCGAGAGGTTGCGGCCCTTGACTTCCATTTCCTTGACTTCCGAGCCCGGGAAGGCCGAGCCGATTTCCTTCTTGATGGCCTCGGCGGTCTGCTCGCCGATCAGCATGCCGTAGTTGCGGCGGATGTAGTTCACGATGGCTTCGTCGAACTTGTCGCCGCCCACGCGCACCGAGCCCTTGTAGACGATGCCGCCCAGCGAGATCACGCCCACTTCGGTCGTGCCGCCGCCGATGTCGACGACCATGGAGCCCGTGGCTTCCGAGACCGGCAGGCCGGCGCCGATGGCGGCGGCCATCGGCTCTTCGATCAGGTAGACCTGCGAGGCGCCGGCGCCGTGCGCGGCTTCCTTGATGGCGCGGCGCTCGACCTGGGTCGAGCCGCACGGCACGCAGATAATGATGCGCGGCGACGGCGAGAACAGGCGCGACTCGTGCGCCATCTTGATGAACTGCTTGATCATCTGCTCGGTCACCGTGAAGTCGGCGATCACGCCGTCCTTCATCGGGCGGATGGCCTCGATGTTGCCCGGCACCTTGCCGAGCATCTGCTTGGCTTCCTTACCGACGGCCTGGATCGTCTTCTTGCCGCTCGGGCCACCTTCCTGGCGGATGGCGACGACCGACGGTTCGTCGAGGACGACGCCCTTGCCGCGCATGTAGATGAGGGTGTTGGCCGTGCCCAGATCGATGGCCAGGTCGTTGGAGAAGTAGCTGCGAAGAAAACCGAACATGCAAAATCCTGTGTTTGCGTGAGGCCGTCCCAAGGAATGTGACTGGGACGGCTGCCTGTCATCTGGGTTCCGGCCCGTTCGCAAAAAAATCGCCAGGCGCCAGGGGCGGCTCGCGAAACATGCGGACAAACCGAGGAATGCTGTACCGGGCAGGAGGCGGGGCTGCCGTCATAAATCCGTCGCGTCAGGGTCTTCCACTGGACTGCGCGATCGTCTGCCGCGCCTCCCGGACTCGCCGTGGCCCACCTGCGCGACAGCGGCGAAGGGTGTAAAAACACGCTCCGACGCAAATTTAATGCGCAATGATACCTTATAATTTCGCAGGTTTTGCAGGAAAAACGAGCACGTTGACACCACATTCGACACCCCCGCCGAACGCGCCGGGACCCTTGTGGCGCGGCGCGCCGACCGTCCTGCGCGGCCCGGTGTACGCAGCGAAACGGCAAGCGAATCGACATCCCTTCGCAGATTCGCCGCATTCTGTCCCTAATTTCAGCGACAGGCGTGCGTCCGGCCGCTTCCCCATGCGCATTTTTTCGGGATTTCTTCATGGCTTTGAATCTCTCAGACGTCAAACGCATCGCCCATCTCGCGCGTCTCGAGCTGGCCGACGACGAGGCGGCTCACATGGAAAAGGAGCTCAACGGCTTCTTCGCGCTCGTCGAGCAGATGCAGTCGGTCGACACGACGGACGTCGCGCCGCTTGCGCATCCGATCGAACAAATTCAGGCGGTCGCGCAGCGGCTGCGCGCCGATGCCGTGACGGAGCTCGTCGATCGCGAGGCCAACCAGCGCCCGGCGCCCGCCGTCCAGGACGGCCTCTACCTGGTACCGAAGGTCATCGAATGAGGCCGGCGCCGCGCCTCGCGCCCGTGCCGTCGCGCCACGTGCGACGCGCCTGCCGCGCCCCCCTCATGCCCTCACGCGCTCAATAGCAGCCACCATGGAACAAGATCTGATTCATTTGCAGGATTTGCGCGCCGCGCTCGACGCCAGGCGCGTCTCGAGCGTCGAGCTCACGCAGCACTACCTCGAGCGCATTGCCGGCGCCGCCGACCTGAACGCCTTCGTGCACGTCGACGCCGAAGCGAGCCTCGCGCAAGCGCGCGCGGCCGATGCGCGCATCGCCGCCGGTGAAGGCGCCACGCGCCCGCTGCTGGGCATCCCCGTGGCGCACAAGGACGTGTTCGTCACGCGCGGCTGGCGCAGCACGGCGGGCTCGCGCATGCTCGAGAACTACACAAGCCCGTTCGACGCCGCCGTGGTCGAGCGTCTGGCCGACGCCGGCATGGTCACGCTCGGCAAGACCAATATGGACGAGTTCGCGATGGGCTCGTCGAACGAGAACTCGCACTTCGGCCCGGTGAAGAACCCGTGGGACACGCGCGCCGTGCCCGGCGGCTCGTCGGGCGGCTCGGCCGCTGCCGTGGCAGCACGCCTCGCGCCGGTTGCCACCGGCACCGACACCGGCGGCTCGATTCGTCAGCCGGCAGCGTTTTGCGGTGTGACCGGCATCAAGCCGACTTACGGCCGCGTGTCGCGTTTCGGCATGATCGCGTTCGCCTCCTCGCTCGATCAGGGCGGCCCGTTCGGCCATAGCGCCGCGGACTGCGCCTGGATGCTCAACGGCATGGCCGGCTTCGATGCGCGCGACTCCACCAGCCTCGAGCGCGCCGACGAGGACTTCTCGCGCGGGCTCGGCAAGCCGCTCGACGGGGCCACCGCGGACAAGCCGCTCGCGGGCCTGCGCATCGGCCTGCCTGCCGAATACTTCGGTGAAGGGCTCGATGCCGACGTGCGTCAGGCCATCGACGATGCGCTCGCCGAATTCGAGAAGCTGGGCGCCGTGCGGGTGCCGGTGTCGCTGCCCAAGACCGAATTGTCGATTCCGGTGTATTACGTGCTGGCCCCGGCCGAAGCGTCGTCGAATCTGTCGCGCTTCGATGGCGTGCGCTACGGCCATCGCGCCGCCGAGTACCGCGATCTGCTCGACATGTACAAGAAGTCTCGCGCCGAGGGCTTCGGCACCGAGGTCAAGCGCCGCATTCTGGTGGGCACCTACGTGCTCTCGCATGGCTACTACGACGCCTACTACCTGAAGGCGCAGAAGATCCGCCGCCTGATCGCGCAGGACTTCCAGAACGCGTTCGCGCAGTGCGACGTGATCATGGGGCCGGTGGCGCCGTCGGTGGCGTGGAACCTCGGCGAGAAGAGCGCCGATCCGGTGCAGATGTATCTGGCCGACATCTACACGCTGTCGGTGAGCCTGGCCGGTCTGCCGGGCATGAGCCTGCCCGTGGGCACGGGACGCGACGCGCGCCCCGTGGGGCTGCAGATGATCGGCAACTACTTCGACGAAGCCCGCCTGCTGCAAGTGGCCGACGCGTTCCAGCGCGCCACGGACTGGCACCGGCGCGCGCCGGCGGGGCGCTGATCATGGCCCGCGCGCGCGTGACGACGTTGCCGGGCGGGGCGGCCATGGCCCGACTGACGGGCAGGGCGCTCGTGCTCGCCGGCCTGGCGCTCACGTTGGCGTCCTGCACCCTGCCGTTCAACCGGCCGACGCCCATTGCCTATCGCGAGATCAATCTGTCGGGCTACTGCTCGCAGACGGACGAGGACGGTTTTCGCGAACAGGCGACGCTCAGGGTCGCGGCCAACCAGGTGCAGACGCTGGACTGGCGCCTGTGGGTCGGCAATCGCGGCAGTTGCCACTTCAATCTGGCGGATTTCCACCAGACGCAGTGGCGCCCGAGCATCGAGCTGCGCGCGAACCGCGGCAACTGCAAGCTGCTGATCTGGCAGGATCCGGGCAACGTGACCATCGGGCACGCGAACTGCGAGTCGTATTGCACGCCGGGCATCTACGAAAACGCCTGGCCGGTGAGCTTCGATCCTCGCTCGGGCGTTTGCGCGGCGGATACCCGCCGGTAGGTGGCGGCCGCGGCAGCGGCAGCCCGCGCCGCAGGCGAGAACAGGAACACGCCGGTGGGTCGTCCGAACGGGTGGCGCGCCGGCGGCAAGGGCAGGGCGAGAGCGCCGTGCCGACAAGTTGAGACAGGGTGAACCTTATGCAATGGGAAGTCGTTATTGGTCTGGAGACGCACGCACAGCTCTCCACCGCTTCCAAGATTTTCTCGGGCGCGTCGACGCAGTTCGGCGCCGCCCCCAACACGCAGGCCTGTCCCGTGGATCTGGCGCTGCCGGGGGTGCTGCCGGTGCTCAATCGCGGTGCGGTCGAGCGCGCGATCGAGTTCGGGCTGGCCATCGGCGCGACGATCGCGCCGCGCAGCATCTTCGCGCGCAAGAATTACTTCTACCCGGACCTGCCCAAGGGCTACCAGATCAGCCAGTACGAAATCCCGGTGGTGCAGGGCGGCTCGCTGAAGATTCAGGTCGAGGCCGATCCGCGCACCGGTCGCCAGGCCTACGAGAAGGTCGTCACGCTCACGCGCGCGCACCTCGAGGAAGATGCGGGCAAGTCGCTGCACGAGGACTTCGCCGGCATGACCGGCATCGACCTGAACCGCGCCGGCACGCCGCTGCTCGAAATCGTGACCGAGCCCGACATGCGCAGCGCAGCCGAGGCCGTGGCCTACGCGAAGGCGCTGCATGGCCTCGTGGTGTGGCTCGGCATCTGCGACGGCAACATGCAGGAAGGCTCGTTCCGCTGCGACGCCAACGTGTCGGTGCGCCCGCTGGGTCAGAAGGAATTCGGCACGCGCGCCGAGATCAAGAACCTGAACTCGTTCCGTTTCCTCGAGGAAGCGATTCAATACGAAGTGCGCCGTCAGATCGAGCTGATCGAAGACGGCGGCGAAGTGGTGCAGGAAACGCGTCTGTACGACCCGGACAAGAAGGAAACGCGTTCGATGCGCAGCAAGGAGGACGCGCACGACTATCGCTACTTCCCCGATCCGGACCTGATGCCGCTCGTGATCGACAGCGAGTGGGTCGAGCGCGTGCGTGCGGCGCTGCCCGAACTGCCGGCGCAGATGCAGGCGCGTTTCGTCCAGACGTATGGCCTGTCGGACTACGACGCTGCGGTGCTCACGCAATCGAAGGCGCAGGCCGCGTACTTCGAAGCCGTGGTCGCGAAGGCCGGCAAGGCCAACGCCAAGCCCGCCGCGAACTGGATCATGGGCGAGCTGTCCTCGCAGCTCAATCGCGAAGACATCGGCATCGAGGCGAGCCCCGTCTCGAGTGCGCAGCTCGCGGGCCTGCTCGCACGCATCGCCGACAACACGATCTCCAACAAGATTGCGAAGGAAGTCTTCCAGCTGATGTGGGAAGAGCGCGCGAGCGACGAAGGGGCGGCCGATCGCATCATCGAAGCGAAGGGTCTCAAGCAGATCACCGACACGGGCGCCATCGAGAAGATCATCGACGAGGTGCTCGCGGCGAACGCCAAGTCCGTCGAGGAGTTCCGCGCGGGCAAGGAAAAGGCGTTCAACGCGCTGGTCGGCCAGGCCATGAAGGCCACCAAGGGCAAGGCGAATCCGGCACAAGTCAACGAGTTGCTCCGGAAGAAGCTCGGCGCCTGATCGTCGTCCGATCCCGGCGTCCCCGCCTGCGGGGCTGCCGGACGCAAAGCGCGGCAGCCCGTTGGGCGCCGCGCTTCGTTTTTGGCGGGCCCGTACCCGCGGCCACCGCGCTTGCGGCGGCAGGCTTCGCCCTGTACCTCCTTGTCGCGCGCGGCGATTCGCTTATGCCGCGTTTTTTTGCGCACCCCGCAAATTGCGCCATACTGCCGGTTCCCGCGCCCGGATCCGGGCTCCCAGCGGGACTGGGGGAAGGGATTGAGGGAATCAAGGGGATCAGGGGGATCAGGGGGATTGGCGATGTTCGAGAAATTGCGCGTACCGCTCGGCAAAACGCTCGACCTGTCGGATTACGATCCGGCGGAAAAACCGTTGGCCGGTGAATCCAAGGACGACGACAAGGCCCGCATGGCGGATCTGGCCGTCAAGCTCGACGAACTGCAGACGCTGCTGCACGCCAACAACCGGCACCGCGTGCTGCTCGTGCTCCAGGGCATGGACACCAGCGGCAAGGACGGCACGATCCGTGCGGTCTTCCAGAACGTCGATCCGCTCGGCGTGCGCGTGGCGAATTTCAAGGCGCCCACCCCGATCGAGCTCTCGCGCGACTTCCTGTGGCGCGTACACATGGCCGTGCCGGCCGCGGGCGAGCTCGCCATTTTCAATCGCAGCCACTACGAAGACGTGCTGATCACGCGCGTACACGACTGGATCGACGCGCAGGAGTGCAAGCGCCGCTACGCGCATATCAACAACTTCGAGCGGCTGCTCGCGGACAGCCACACCACGATCGTCAAGTGCTTTCTCCATATCTCGCCGGAGGAACAGCGCAAGCGTCTGCAGGAGCGCATCGACGATCCGAACAAGCACTGGAAATTCGAGCTGGGCGACCTCAAGGAGCGCAGCTTCTGGCCGCAATACATGAAAGCCTACGAGGCGGCGTTATCGGCCACCTCGACGGAATATGCGCCGTGGTATATCGTGCCTTCGGACTCGAAACGCCACCGTAATCTCATGGTGGCGGAGTTGCTCGTTGCCGCCATGTCCGGGCTGAAGCTGTCCTATCCGCCCGCACGGCCCGAGCTGACGGGGATGAAGGTGGAGTGAGCGGGGTGCGCGTTTTTGCGCCGCGCCGCGCGTGAGCGCGCGTTCCGGGGGTTGGGAAGCGAAAGCCGGTGACTGTCGGCAACCGTTGGCAACCGTCAGGAACGGCGCGGGTGCGGCCCCGGCGTTGGCAAGACGCGAACGCCATGGCGCTTCGCGGCTGTTTTGAGGAAAGAAACCGGCGTGGCCGGGAGAGCGGGGGCTCTCCCGGCAATGGGCGCTGCATGGGGAAACGGGGAAGAAGATGAGTCAGGAGAACGCCTGCCGGCCGGCGCCGGAGGATGCGCCGGCCCGCGGGCAGGAGACAGGGAGCGGCAGCGCACCGGTGCGTGCCGCGCAGGCGGGCCACGGTCCGGCAAGCGGCGCGGCGCAGACCGCAAGCGCTCCGGCAAAGTCGGCCGGCGGCCGGCCGTCGCGGCGCCCGCGCCGCTGGGTCGCCGGCGCGCTCGTGCTCGTGCTCGTCGTCGGCGCGGGCCTGTGGCTGGGCTCGCGCGGCGCGGACAAGCCCGCCAAGGCGGCGCTCGCGCCATCCGTGACAGCCGCCACGGTCGAGGTGCGCGACGTGCCCGTGCGACTCATTGCCAATGGCACCGTCACCGCGCGGCAGACCATCGAGGTGCGCCCGCAGATTTCCAGTACTGTCCGCCAGGTCCACATCAAGGAGGGCGACTTCGTCAAAGCCGGCCAGCTGCTGTTCTCGCTGGACGCGCGCATGGACGAGGCGAACCTCAAGAAGACGCAGGCGCAACTGGCAAAGGATGAAGCCGACCTCGCCAATGCTCGCCGCACGCTGGCGCGCACGCGCGAGCTGATCGCCGAGCACTTCGTCTCGCAAAGCGCGCTCGATACCGCGCAGAGCAGTGTGGACAGCCTCACCGCGCAGGTGGCGGCCGACCGTGCCGCGATCTCGGCGAGCCAGGTCGCCGTGGACTATAACCAGATTCGCGCCGGCATCGACGGCCGCACTGGCGCCATCAACGTTCACCCCGGCAGCCTCGTCACGCCCGGCGGCGCCGCGCTCGTGAGCATCACGCAGCTCGATCCCATCGACATCAGTTTCACGCTGCCCGAAGGCGCGCTGGCCGAGTTGCAGGCCGCACGCGCGGGCGGCCCGGTTTCGGTGACCGCCACGCTGGGCACCACCGGCGTGACGGTCACCGGCCAGCTCAGTTTCATCGACAACGCCGTCGACTCGCAGACGGGCACCATTCGCCTGAAGGCCGCGTATGACAATCGCGACGCGCGGCTCTGGCCGGGCATGTATCTGAACGTCGCGGTGATCGGCCGCGTACTCAGGCAGGCCCGCGTGGTGCCGCCGCAGGCCGTGCAGACCGGCCCGGACGGCAAGTTCGTCTACGTGATCGGCGCGGACAACAAGGTCAGCGCGAAGCCCGTGAAAGTGGGCTACGTGGAAGCAACGCTCGCCGTGGTCGAAGGCGTGGAGGCCGGCGCGCGCGTCGTGCAGGAGGGCGCCGAGAACCTGCGGCCGGGCAACACCGTCACGATCGTGAAGGCCTCGTCATGAATCTGTCCGAGCTCTGCATCCGCCGCCCGGTCATGACGATCCTGCTGTGCGTGGCGGCCGTCGTGGCCGGCCTGATCGCGTATGGCCAGATCCCGATTTCCGCGCTGCCCAGCTACAACTCGCCGGTCATTCAGGTGACGGCCACGCTGCCCGGCGCGAGCCCCGAGACCATGGCCGCTTCGGTCGCGGCGCCGATGGAAAAGCAGTTCTCCACGATCGCCGGCGTGGCGGTCATCAGCTCGACCAACACGCAGGGCACCACGTCGATCATCATCGAATTCGACAGCGATCGCGACATCGACGCAGCGGCGGTCGACGTGCAGGCGGCGCTGTTCCGTGCGCAGCGCAAGCTGCCCGTGGAGATGACCACGCCGCCGTCCTATCGCAAGGTCAATCCGGCCGATGCGCCCATTCTGTTCCTTGCGATGAACTCGCCGTCGATGTCGCTCGCGGAGCTCGACGACTACGCGGAAAACCTCGTCTCGCCCACGCTCTCGACGCTGCCCGGCGTGGCGCAGGTGCTGATCTTCGGCCAGAAGCGCTTCGCCGTGCGCGTGAAGGCGCGTCCCGACGCGCTCGCCGCGCGCAAGCTCACGCTCGACGACGTGGCGCGCGCGCTCGCCTCGGCCAACGCCAACAGCCCGGTCGGCACGCTCGACGGCGCGCGCCAGACGCTCACCATCGAGGCCAATCGCCAGATGACGAAGGCCGATCAGTTCGCGAACCCCATCATCGCGAGCGTGAACGGCAACCCGGTGTATCTGCGCGACGTGGCCGAAGTGCAGGACAGCGTGGAGTCGGTCAAGACGGGTAGCTGGGTCAACGGCGAGCGCTCGATCGTGCTCGCGGTGCTGCGCCAACCGAACGCGAACACGGTCGCGACCGTCGATCAGGTCAAGGCGGCGTTGCCGCGCCTGGCCGAGCAGATGCCGCAGTCGATCCAGGTCAGGCTTCTCAACGACCGCTCGGTGTCGATTCGCGAGTCCATCGACGACGTGCAGTTCACGCTCGCGCTCACGGTGATTCTCGTCACGCTCGTGATCTTCCTGTTCCTGCGCCGGCTCGCCGCCACGATGATTCCGGTGATGTCGCTGCCGGTGTCGCTCATCGGCACCGTCGCGCTCATGAAGGGCATGGGGTATTCCATCGACAACATTTCGCTGCTCGGCATCACGCTCGCCGTGGGGCTGGTCGTCGACGACGCCATCGTGATGCTCGAGAACATCGTGCGGCACATCGAGAACGGCGTGGCGCCGCTGCGTGCGGCGCTCGTCGGCTCGCGCGAAATGGGCTTCACGATCCTGTCGATCTCGATCTCCCTCGTGGCGGTGTTCATTCCGATCTTCTTCATGCCGGGCGTGATCGGCCTGATGTTCCACGAGTTCGCCGTGGTGGTCTCGCTCGCGATCCTGGTGTCGGCGGCGGTCTCGCTCACGCTCATCCCGATGCTGTGCAGTCGCTACCTCAGGCACGAGCAGGACGAAGGGGTCGGCATGCGCGCCACGCAATGGTTCGAGGACGGTTTCGTGTGGGTGCAGAACGCCTACGTGCGCAGCGTGGATTGGTGTCTTGCTCACCGCAAATGGGTGATGGCCGCCGCCGGTGCGACGTTCGTGGCCACCGGCGCGCTGTTCGCCACGATTCCGAAGGGCTTCTTCCCCAGCGAGGACATCGGACAGGTGCAGGTGACGGCCGAAGGCGCGCAGGACATTTCGTTCTCGGCGATGTCGACGCTGCTGCGTCAGGCGGGCGAGATCATTCGCGCCAATCCGGCCGTCGACACGGTGATCGTCTCGGCCAACGACAGCAATCAGGGCCGCATGTTCATCAACCTCAAGCCGCATGGCGAACGCGCGCACATGAGCGAAGTGCTCGAGACACTGCGGCGCGACGTCAAGCAGGTGCCCGGGCTGAACGTCTATTTCAACCCGGTGCAGAACCTGCAACTGGGCGGCAAACAGAGCAAGAGCCGCTACCAGTACGTGATGCAGAGCGTAAAGCCCGGCGAAATGCAGCTCTGGTCCGACCGGCTCATGAACCTGATGCGCGCCGACCCGATCTTCCGCGACGTGACGACCGACGCGCAGATGAAGGGTCTGCAGGCGCAGCTCAGCATCGACCGCGACAAGGCCAACACGCTCGGCGTGGCCATCGGCGACATCCGCAGCGCGCTCTACAGTGCGTTCGGCGAGCGACAGGTGTCGACCATCTATACGCCGAGCGACAGCTATCAGGTGATTCTGCAGGCGGCCGACGACGACCGGCGCGACGAGAGCGCGTTCGACAAGATCTACGTGCGCGGCAAGGGCGGGGCGCTCGTGCCGCTCTCGGCGGTGGCGAGCGTCGAGCGCAAGATGGGGCCGGTGTCGGTCAACCACCAGGGGCAGCTGCAGGCGGTCACGCTTTCGTTCAATCTGGCGCCCGGCGCGGCGCTGGGCGACGCCTCGCGCAAGATCGTCGGCTACCAGCAGCAACTCGGCTTCCCGCCGAGCATCATCACGAGCTGGGGCGGCGATGCGGCCGCGTTCCAGAAGTCGCAAGCGAGCCAGGTGGTGCTGCTCGTCGGCGCGCTGCTCGTGATCTACGTGCTGCTCGGCGTGCTCTACGAGAGCTACATCCACCCGATCACGATTCTGGCGGGGCTGCCGTCGGCGGCCGTGGGAGCCTTGCTTACGCTGCGGGTCTTCGGCATGGATCTGTCGCTCATCGCGGTGATCGGGATTCTGATGCTCATCGGCATCGTGAAGAAGAACGCCATCATGATGATCGACTTCGCGCTCGACGCGCAGCGCAACGGCGGCATGACGCCGGCCGAGGCGATCCGCCAGGCGTGCGCGCTGCGCTTTCGCCCGATCATGATGACCACGCTCGCCGCGCTCATGGGCGCGCTGCCGATTGCGCTGGGGCTCGGCGCGGGCGCCGAGCTGCGTCAACCGCTCGGGCTGGCGGTCGTCGGCGGCCTGCTGTTCTCGCAGGTCATCACGCTCTACATCACGCCGGTGATCTATCTCTACCTGGATCGCTTCGCGGGCAGCGGCCCGCTCGTGCTGCCTGGCGATCGCGCCGCCAACGACAGCCCGGAGCGTGACGACAGTTCACCTGCCGGCGGGCACGGCGCCGCGCGCGGCGAGGCGCGCCACGTTCGTCCCGCGCACTGAAGCCGCATCGGCATGCGTCGGCTTGCGCCGACGTATGCCGATTGACAACCGACGCACACCCGACGCACACCGCTCTCTGCGCCGGTACGCGATTCTCGCGCCCATGCCGCATGGCTTGTGAATCGGCTGATTCTCCCGGCGGCCGACCCATTTCTCCAGTCCCCGGTCTGCGTCTAGTCCTCGTCTGAATTTTCTCTTCGGAGCGCGCAAGGCGTTCCAATCCCGAGGCACCCGGCCCGCACCGTTCGACGAGGGAAATCGGAGCCTTTTCCCGGTTGTGGGTACGCGTCTCCGACTATCGGAAATGGCGCGCCTATGGGCCATTTCTTGCCCGTGGAGGATGTCGATTTGCGAAAGAGGCGTGCCGCACGCGACAACCGGCGCGCGCCCATTCGGGCATAAATCGCCCCTGTCGCCGCAGACGAAGTCTCTCGAATCGCGGCGCTCTTTCTCTCAACTCCACAATCGGAATCCAGACATGAACGTACATGCAGCCGTGAGCGAAAACGCAAAATCCGGGACCACGCTCACGCCACGACTGATGCAGCGCTTGCGCCGCCGCCGTCAGCGGGGTGTGACTTTGGTCGAATTGTCGGTCGCCGTGGCCGTGATGGGGCTGATCATGGCGGGCGCCATGGTCGGTGTGCCCCGTCTGATGAATGGCGTGAAGCTCTCGCAGGAAATGAAGGACTGGCAGATGGTGGTGCTGGCTGTGCAGAATGCGGTGGCCTCCGGCACGCTTACCTCGTCAACCTCGACCGGCGACCTTCTCAAGATGGCAGTCACCGAACCGTTCAACCGGACCGATAACGGCAGCAAGCTGCTCAACCGGTTCGGCGGCGAGATCGTCATGAAGGCGGTGGACGGCACCACCTATCCGGCGAGCGGGGTCGAAGTCAAGTCCGTGAGCTATCCGAGCGCGCAATGCGTGGAGTTCGCCGGAAAGATGGGCAACCTGTTCGCGACGTTGTCGATCAACGGCACCGAGCTGAAGTCCAACACGCGGGCCCTCGACATGACGCAGATCACGGACGCGTGCTCGAAGCGGGCGCCGCAGGGCGGCGGCGCGCCGACCGACGTCCCGCAGGCCGATCTCGAATTCACCATCGCTGGATGAGAGGCATTCCGGAGAACTGACACATAGGTGAACGAGGCATGAACGACTTCAGATTGCGCACCGCAGTTCTCGCACTGGCCCTCGGCGGTGGGGTCGCGTCCACGCACGCCGCCGAGCCACCCTTGGGCGCCGACGTGACGCGAATGTTCGCCAGCCATAAACCGGTCACGCAGTGGCCGGCCCAGGCGGCGGTCCTCGGGGACGTCGCGCCGCACAGGCCGCCCACCGGGACGCTTGCTCCGGGACTCGCCGAGGAATCGCGCCGGCAGGTGGCCAGCGCAGCGGGGCTCCCGCCCGCAGGGCACGGGGTCGCGTCGGACACGGGACTCGTATTCGAGCCTGCGCCGGAGAGGGCGCCGGAGATGGCGTCTGAGGTGGCGCCTGAGATGGCGGCAGAGCCCACACCCGAGTTCACCGCCGCCCCCGACCCCGCTCCGGCGCCGCTCGCGCCGGTATTGCAACTCGCTTTGCAACCGGAGGACGGCCGCCTGTCGCAGGCCGTGCGGCGATATGCGGAGCGCAACGGCTGGCAGCTCGCGTGGGAGATCGAGCGCGACTTCCCCATCGAGTATCCGGCCACGTTCGAGGGAGACTTCCTCGGCATCATCGAGCAGATCGTGCTGTCGCTGCACAACACCGACGCACCGATTCGCGTGAAGGTGTACGAGGCCAATCGCGTGCTGCGTGTCGTGCACGCAACGCAATAACGAGCGCCGCGCCACGCGCGCGGCCAATGATCACGGAAGCGGATTTCATGAAAAAGCGACTCGGCGTGTTGGGCGCCACCACGTTACTGGCGGCATGCGGCACGCCGGGCATGCTCTCCAAGACCGACGAGAACGTCACGCAGGCGCGCGAGGCTGCGCAAAGCGCGGCGCAAACCCACGCGGCGGCGCCAATGCGGGCGATAGAGCACGTCGAGGGCGCATGGCTGGCCAGGAAATCCGTGGCGGTCAACGCCAATGTCGCGCTGCCGGAATTCTTCGAACGCAATGTCCGTTTCTCCACCGGGGCGCCCGTGCCGATGTCGATGCTGCTCGCCCAGGTCGCGCGCGGCAACGGGTTGACGATCCGCATTGCGCCGGACGTGTCGTGCGACGGCAGTGCAGGCGCCGGCATACGCGACGGCGGTCCGCGCGGAGCCGCCGGCAGGCCGGGTGCGTTTGGCGGCATGGACCGCCCCGGCGCTCAGCCGGCGCGCGCATTCCTCAGTTGCAGCGAGTCGGGCGAGCCCGCCGTGCCGCTGCAGTACAACGGCACGCTCTCGGGGCTGCTCGATACCATCGCGCATCGCTCGGGCACCCACTGGACCTACCGCGATGGCGTGGTGCACTTCGCGCGCTACGTCACGCGCACGTTCCAGATCAAGATGATGCCGGGCAGTTCCTCCTACACGGCGTCGGTCGGCAAAGCCTCGAAGCTGACGGCCAAGCGCGGCGCGTCCGGCGGGGGCGGCGCGGGCGGAGGCGATACGGGTGGCGTCGATCTGAGCTTCAACGCCGATGCACGCGTGAGCGTGGAGTCCGACCTCGACTACTGGAGCGACCTGGTGAAAACCGTCACCGACATGCTGTCGCCGGGGGGGCGCGTCACGCCGTCGGTCGTCACGAGCTCGCTCGTCGTGACCGACACCGCCGACGTGATGGAACGCGTTGCGCGCTACATCGAATCCGAGAACGCGGTGCTCGGCCGGCAGGTCAAGCTGCGCGTGCAGGTGTATTCCGTCAATCTCGACGAGAAGTCCGCCGCCGGCATCGACTGGAATCTCGTCTATCAATCGGCCAGCGGCCTCGTGGCGCAGTTCGGTGGACCGGCGCTGAGCGGCATGCTGACGTCGCGCAACGGCGGGCTGAACGTCAGCAAGATTCCCAACGGCCGCCTGGCGGGCTCCACGGCGCTGTTTCGCGCGCTCAGCCAGCAGGGGCGGGTGAGCACCGTCATCGACACGACGGTCGTCACACTGAACAATCAACCGGCGCCGGTGGCCGTCACGCAGAACCAGGGCTTCGTCGCGCAAACCAAGATGACGCCCGGCAACTACGGCGGGCAGGCGGTGGTGACCGCCGAGCAATCGGTGCTCACGACGGGCTTCGTCATGAATCTGCTGCCCACGCTGATGGACAACCGCAGCGTGATGCTGCAGGTGCAGATCGACATGTCCGATCTGAAGAAGCTCGAGAAGATCAATCTGCGCACGGGAAAGGAGGCGCCGAGCGGTAGCGGCGGCAGTGGGGGCGGCAGCGCAGGCGGGGGCGCGTCGAACGTCAGGGCAATGCTCGATCGGGATGGCGCGAGCGTCGACGTGGTCGGCGACCGGAGCCGCGAAGACCGCGATCGGCGCGACGACGGCATGGGCGTCGGCACCTTCATGCAGTTACCTCTCACGTCGTCGCTGCAAACCATGCAGCGCGCCTCGCTCAAGTCGGGCGACACGCTCGTGCTCAGCGGTTTTCGCCGCAAGGACGATCGCACCGACCGCGACGGCGTCTTCAATTACCAGGGCGGCACGAAGGAGGCGACGCAGAGCGTGAGCGAGGTCGTCATCGTGATCTCGCCGGAACTGACCGAGGGCGCGTGATATGGCACACGCACTCGCCAATGGCCTCGTCGTCGGCGCGCAGTGGGAGACGCTGATCGGCCTGCAAAAGGAGATCGCGGAGATCCGCAGCCTGGCCAGGAGCCGGGGCGCATCGCACTACGCCGTGGCGGACGATGGCGCCGGCACGCGCACCGTCGGGCTGCTGTCGCTCAGCGCGGCGGCCATGCCTGCGACGCCCGCGGAGCCCAAGACGCAATACGCGCTGGCGGCCGCAATCGGCGCGCTGATCGACGGTCCCAACGTCGCGTTCATTCACCCCGACCCCGACAATCCGGCGAACGCGTTTTTCGTTGCGCTGCGCGATCGCCGGCCTGAGCTCGACATGGCGCTTCCTGCGTCGCAGCTCAAGGGCCATCTCGAGCGCTGGTGCTCGGAGGTCGATGGTCCGGTGAAAGTCGCCGGTGTGAGCTGCCGGGACTTGCCGCCGGCGGACATTGCGCTGACGCTCGACGACGTGCTCGCCTCGCTGCAGCAGGATCCCCCGCTCGACGCGCAGCTCAAGCCGGTGCGCACCGCGCTGCCGGTGCGTCAGCTCCGGATCGCCGCCATCGCGGTTGCGGCGCTTGCGCTGGTGGGCGGCGCGGGGCTGTGGGGCTGGTCCTGGTACGCCGACATGCAGGCGGCAAAGCGTGCGGCGGCCAATCGCGTCGATCCCGTCGAGGCGTACCGGCAGGCGCTCACGCGCGCCATCGCGGCCGAGCCGTTCTCGACGGGTGCCTCTTACGCGCGGCGACTGCAACATGCGGTTCAGCGCCTGCCGGCCGACGCGGGCGGTTGGCGTCCGGCGTCGATCGCCTGCAAGGGCAACCGCTGCGACATCGCATGGCAGCGCAGCGAGGGCGGCACGTTCGACCTGCTGCTCTCGCAGCGGCCCGACGCGCGCATCGTCGATCTCGATCACGCCAACGAAACCATGACGCTTGCCGACCCCGCGCCGCCTCCCGTGAAGGCAGCGCCGGACTCGCCCGCGGCGTCCGCCGCCGGCGCTGCCAGCGCGGCCGCAGGCACGCTCGGGGCCGGCGTGGAGGGCAAGGATGGCGACGAGGACGATGGCGACGCGGGCGTGACGCCCGTGCCGCACCACCAGTTTCTCCGCACCGCCGGCGCGCGCCTGCAGGCGCTCGGCGATTACGGCATGGACATCTCGCTCACGATGCCGGCGCCACTGGTCCCGGCGCCGCCGGACGTGACCGCGCGTCGGGACGTGCCGCCGCCCATCTCGAAAGGCAAATGGACGATGGCGGGGCACCTCGCCTTCTTCGATTCGGTCGCCGGCCTGATGATGCGCGCGGGCAACATGTCGCTCGTCGAACTGAAGATCGTCATCGACGACAGCAAACCCGTTTTCTCTGCTCAAGGAACCTACTATGTTCACTAAGGTTTGCCGAATGGCGCCCATGGCGATGCTCGTGGCCGCGCCCGGATGGCTGGGTGGCACGACGGCCCACGCCGAGGAAACGATCGATGCGTTCGCCCGGGCGCATCTCAAGGCGTCGCAACAGGCGCAGGACGAGAAGGCCGCCAAGGCGGCGCAGGCGGGCGGGCGCCCGTCCGAGTACACCGCCGCGCCGCCGCGCGCGGACATGCCCCCCGAGCTGCTCTACATCTACGGCGTGGAGAACGCCGTCGTCGCTTATGTGCGCGTGGACGGCCGCTATGGCCGCAGCGTCGGCAAGGGCGACAGGATCGGCGAGTGGCAGGTGGTCGGTATCGGAGACGACTTCATCGACATCCGTCGCGGCACCCGACAGCGGCGGCTGTTGCTGCCGAGCGCGTTCGGGGCAGCCCCGCCGGCGCCGGACGCCGCAACGCAAAGTGCACAGGGGCACTCGCATGGCGACGTGGGCTGAACGTCTTCGCGCGGCCTTGGCGCGCGTTGGGCAACGCGCCCGCGCGCGACCGGTCGCTCGTCCCATCGCCGACCTGCGCGAAGCGGACATTCAGGCGTTCGGCTGGCGGCAGGATCTCGGCATCGTGCTCGCTGGCGCCGAACACGGCTCGCTCGTGCTCGTCGCCATGAAGCCGCGCCTGTATCTCGTGCTGCTCGAACACAACACGTTCCTGCGCACGCAGGGCTCCGATCTGCTCGAGCGCTTCGATCATGCGGTGCGCGCCAAGCACCGGCTCGATCTCGAGGGCATCTACGTCGGGACGACGGAAGAGATCCTGCTCATGCAGTCGCGCCTGCAGCAACAGGGCGGCGGCGACGACCCGCGCGACGCGCAGCGTACCGGCGCGTATCGCAACTTCGATCTGATCATCGAGCGCGCCATCGACGCCGGCGCGTCCGACATCCACTTCGAGTTTCGCGACTCGCATGTCGTGCGCGTGCGCATGCGCATTCACGGCAAGCTGCGCATGACGCCCGACAGCGACCGGCTCGCGCGCGACTATCACGCCATGCTCGACGCCGTGTCCGCCGCCTACAACTCGCGCGCCGATCCCAGCAGCCGCAGCCACAACCACTTCGACGAGGCGCAGCATCAGAGCTGTTCGATCCCGCTCACGCTGCGTCATCGCAAGTACCAGCTCCGCTTCCAGAGCGTGAAGGAAAACCGCGGCGTGGACGTGGTGCTGCGGCTGCTCGTCAACGAGGCGCTCGAGGGCGACGTGCTCACGCTCGCGCAGCTCGGATATTCGGACGACCAGATCGAAATCCTCGAAGACGCCGTGCATCGCAGCCCGGGCCTGACGGTGATTGCCGGCGAGACCGGCTCGGGAAAGTCCACGACGCTGCGCACGCTCATGACCTACGAGCGCGACTCCGGCAAGAAATTCTTCTCCATCGAGGACCCGGTCGAGTACATCCAGCCGCACATGACGCAGATCCCGATTCAACGGCGTGCCGAGGACGGCCCCGGCGAATCGCCGTTCGGCGCGGCGGCCAAGGTGCTGCTGCGCGGCGATCCGGACAAGCTCATGCCGGGCGAGATCCGGGACGCGGAGACCGGCTCGTTCGCCAAGTCGATGACCGAGACGGGGCATCAGGTGCTCTCGACGGTGCACGCGTCGAGCGCGTTCGGCATCATCGCGCGGCTGACCAGTGAGGAGATCGGCATGCCGCTCGCTGCGGTGGCCGCCCCGAACTTCCTCACGGCGATCGTCTATCAGAAGCTCATTCCCGTCCTGTGCGAGCATTGCAAGCGGCCCGCGCAGGAGGTCCTGGACGCCGCCATGCTCGACGTGATCGGCGCGCTGGGCATCGATACGGCCAAAGTCTGCGTGGAAGGGCCGGGATGCGAGCGATGCAGCGGTCGCGGCACGAGCGGGCAGACGGTCGTTGCCGAAGTGTGCGAGTTGACCGACGAGATACTCGAAATGCTGCGCGAGTCGCGCTTCTGGGACGCCGAGCGGCTGTGGCGCGCCGGCCATGACGGCAACCTCGCCAGCCCGGACATGACCGGCAAGTCGGCGATGGAGCACGCGATGTACAAGATGTCGCAGGGCCTGGTCGATCCGCGCGACATCGAAGCCGCCTTCTGCAAACTCAAGAAATTCCACCTCCGTCAGACGACGTCGCCGGGCGCCGTCCCGCCCAGGCGGCTCGTCAGCGTGTAAGCGCCGACGCCCACGCGCGTCTGACGTTCTGTCTGTCTGCCCATGATCGAAGCCGCCAACCGCCTGCTCGCCAAAATCACCCCCGCACGCGATCCGTATCCGGGACTGACGAAAGCGAAACGCCAGTTCCGCAAGCACCGCGCGAAGTTCTACAGCGACTTCGCGGATGCCATCGAGGACGGCGCGAATCCGTTCGAGCTCTTCTCGCGCCGGTATGCGCGCGCGAAAGAACGCCGTAACCCGATGGCGCCGCTCTATGCCGTCTGGCGCGATCGCGCCAGCTCGAAGAATCTGCAGAAGTCGTGGTCGGGGACGATTCCGGACGAAGATCTGCTCGTCATCGCGGCGGGAGAGAAGGGCGATCTGCCCGGCACGTTGCGCTTTCTCGCACGCGTGGTCACCCTGCAGCAACAGACTCGCAGCGCGATCGCTGGCGCCGTGGCGCTGCCGATCTTCATGTCCGTGCTGCTCGCCGCGATTCAGCTGGGCGTCGCCTACGGCATGATGCCCATCATGACGGAGATCATGCCGCCCGAACATTTCCCGCTCGTCGGCGCGGGGCTCTATGCGATGTCGGGCTTCGTCGCAAACTGGTGGCCGTTCCTCTACGGGGTGCCGCTGCTGCTCGTCGTGCTGATGTCGCTGTCGTTTAGCCGCTGGACGGGGCCGATGCGCAGCCGTGTCGACCGGGTCGGTCCCTACGCCGTCTATCGCGACGTGCGCGCCGGCGAATTCCTCGTGGCGCTCGCGGCGCTCACGAGCGCGAAGACCTCCGTGTTCGACGCCATCTCGCTGCTGCTCTCGGGCGCCTCGCCGTGGTTGCGCTGGCATTTGCTGCGTATGCGGGCCTCGCTCAAGAGCGAGCGCAGCATGATCAAGGCGATGGACACCGGCATCTTCAACGAAGAAGTGTTCGACCGGCTCGTGGAGTACTCGGACCGCACCAATTTCGACGCCGGCATTCGCAAGATCGGCCTGATGACCATCGAAGAGGTTGCCGAGCGCATCAAGCAGCGCTCGGCCGCGCTGCGCTCGGTGCTGCTCGCCATGGTTGGCGTGACGATCATCTTCACCGTGGGCGGGATGCTGCAGATCGGCCACGCAGCCGGCGAGTACGCCAAGACCGCGTTCTGACGATGGCCGAAGCGTTCGATTCCCTGTGGCGCGAATTCCGGATGCTGCCGCGCGAGGCGGTCGTGGCGGCCATGGCGATGCTCGGCCTCTTTGTCGGCAGCTTCCTCAACGTGGTCGTCTATCGCCTGCCGCGCATGCTCGAGACGCAATGGGCGCGCGAGGCGGCGCTCTGGGCCGGGCAGACACCGATGGTCACGCCGACGTTCAACCTTGCGTGGCCGCCGTCGCACTGCCCGCGTTGCGACGCGCGCATTGCCGTGCGCCATAACCTGCCCTTGCTCGGCTTTGCGCTGCTGCTGGGCCGGTGCGCGCACTGCCGTGCCGGCATCGCGTGGCGCTATCCGCTGGTCGAACTCGCCACCGGCGTCGCGTTCGCTGCCATTGCATGGCGGTTCGCCCCCTCGCAGCAGTATCCGACGATGCTCGCGTGGTGCGGCTTTGGCGCCGCGCTGCTCGCGCTCGCGCTCATCGACATCGATACGCGCCTGCTGCCCGATGCGCTCACGCTGCCCCTGCTGTGGGCGGGCCTGCTGTGCAGCGCGGCCGGGCTCACGCTGCCGCTGCACGATGCCGTGCGTGGCGCGGCCCTTGGTTATGTCGTGATGTGGACCACCGCGGGCGCCTATCGGCGGCTCGCCGGCACCGAGGGGCTCGGCGGCGGCGACGCCAAGTTCGTGGCGGCCTGCGGCGCATGGCTCGGCTGGATCGGCGTGCCGCTGATGCTGGCCTTCGGCGCCGTGGGCGCGACGCTCGCCTTTGCCTTGTACGGCGCATGGCGCGGCCGTGCGCTGCGCGAACCGCTGCCCTTCGGCCCCTGGCTCGGGATGGGCGCCGTCGCGAGCGCCCTGTGGGGCGAGCGGTTTCTAGGCCTGTGGCTGCGCGCGGGCGGCTAGCACCGGCGCCGCGGCGTATCCGTCATGCGGATGCGCGGCACTCTCGGCACCCTCGGCACCCTCGGTGGCCGGCGTGCGGCCCAGCATCATGTCTGCGGCCTTCTCGCCGATCATCATCGATGGCGCGTTGGTGTTGCCGCCGATGAGCGTCGGCATCACGGATGCGTCCACCACGCGCAGGCCCTCGACGCCTCGCACCCGCAACGCCGGGTCGACGACCGACGCCGCATCGCTGCCCATGCGACACGTCCCGACAGGGTGATAGATCGTGTCGGCGCGAGCGCGGATGAGCGCGGTGAGCGCTTCGTCGGAATCCACCCCTCGCGTGTGCAGTTCTTTGCCGCCGAACCGGGCGAGCGACGGCGCGGCGAGAATCCTGCGAATCACGCGCGCCCCCCGCAGCAACGTGTCCACGTCTTCCTGCGCACTCAGAAACGCGGGATCGATGAGCGGCGCGTCGCGCATGTCGCTCGAGGCGAGGGTGACGCGCCCGCGGCTTTTCGGCCGCAGCACGCAAGCATGCAACGAGAAGCCGCGCCGCAGATGCAGCCGGCGATTGTGGTTGTCGCAGATGCCGACGAGAAAGTGCATCTGCAGATCGGGGCGCGCGAGCGACGGATCGCTCTTCAGGAAGCCGCCGGCCTCCGCCACGTTGCTCGCGAAAAGACCGCGTCGTTCGCGCAGATAGGTCAGGCCCTGCGTGAGCAGGTGCCACAGGCCCGGGGGCGTGTAGCCCACCAGCTCGCGATGCGCGACGTACTTGTTGATGATGAAGTCGATGTGATCCTGCAGATTTTCGCCGACGCCGGGCGCATCGACCAGGACGTCGAGGCCGTGCGCGCGCAATTGCGCCGCCGGCCCGATGCCCGAGCACATTAGCAGCTGCGGCGAGTTGAAGGCGCCCGCGCTCAGCACGACTTCGGCGCGGGCGTGCAGCGTCTGCGGCACGCCGCGCCGCAGCAGGCGAACCCCCGACGCGCGCTTGCCGTCGAAGACGATGCGCTGCGCGAGCGCGTCGGTGACGACGTGCAGATTTGCGCGCGTCTTGCCGTGCAGATAGGCGCGCGCGGCGTTCCAGCGCTGGCCGTCCTTCTGCGTGACCTGATAGATGCCGGCGCCTTCCTGTTGCGGGCCGTTGAAGTCGTCGTTCACGGGAAAGCCGGCTTCGCGCGCCGCGTCGACGTAATGCCGCGAGAACGGATTGACCGTGCGCAAATCCGCGACGTTGAGCGGCCCGCCGACGCCGTGCCAAGCGTTTGCCCCGCGCTCGTTGTTTTCGTTGCGACGGAAGTAGGGCAGCACGTCCTCCCAGCCCCAGCCGGTGCAGCCGGCTCGCGCCCAGTCGTTGTAATCGTCCGGATGCCCGCGCGTGTAGATCATCGCGTTGATCGAACTGGAACCGCCCAGACCGCGCCCGCGCGGCTGATAACCGCGGCGGCCGGCCAGGCCCGCCTGCGGCGTGGTGCGATAGCCGTAGTTGCGGCGCGAGCGAAACGGTACGAGCGCGGCGAGTCCGAGGGGCAGCCGCACGAGAGCGCTGTCATCGGACGGTCCCGCTTCGACGAGCGCCACCGTGCGATCGGGCGCGCCGTCGGCCAGACGCGCGGCGAGCGCGCAGCCGGCCGAACCGCCGCCGACAATGACGTAGTCATAGTCCATGCTGTCATCCTCCCTTGGATGCACTGCCTGTGTTGCGCTGTCCTGCGCTGCCCTGCGCTGCCCCGCCGGGTCGCGGCCGCTTCGGTTTGTCGTTGGATTCGCATGCGCCGCCGTGGGCCGCCTCGCGCGCTGTCTTGAGGATCGAGAGATCGATCGGCGATGCTGCGCGGCGGCACTCATTGTAGGCAGAGAACCCGTGCGCCCGGGGGCGAAGTGAAGCATTCCTCTAATTTGCGGGGGCGCGCGGGCCAAGCCGCTATGATGAAAGATGGCGGGTGTTGCAACGGGATACGAAGATACGGAGACACGGAGACAGGGATGACGCAAGCCTGGCAGACCCACGACGTCACCAATCAGGTGCCGCCGCTTACCGACTACAACCTCTATGCCACCGACACGGCGCTGCAAGCGGCCGTGGCGGCATTCGGCGCCGACTGGCACGCGAAGGAACTGCATCGGCAGGGCGCGCGCCTGGGCGAGGCCGAAGTGCAGCAATGGGCCGAGACGGCCAATCGTCACACGCCTGAATTGCAGACCTTCGACGCGCGCGGCCATCGCATCGATCGTGTTGAATTTCACCCGGCGTGGCACGCCCTGATGAGCCTGTTGCGTGGCGCGCAGCTGCAGTCGATGCCATGGGCGCATCCGCGCCCCGGCGTGATGGCGGCGCGCACCGCCTCTTACTTTCTGCACGCGCAGAACGAGGCGGGCGCGTTATGCCCCACGACCATGACCTTCGCGAGCATTCCGGTGCTCGCGAAGGAGGCGTCGCTCTTTCCCTCCCTCAAGGACAAGCTGCTCGCGCCGCAGCATGACCCGCGCGACGCGCCGCTCGCGCAAAAGCACGCCATGCTCGTCGGCATGGGCATGACGGAAAAGCAGGGCGGCTCCGACGTGCGCGCCAACACGACCACGGCGACCGAGCGTGGCGACGGCAGCGTGTCGATCGTTGGCCACAAGTGGTTTTTCTCCGCGCCGCAGTGCGACGCCCATCTGGTGCTCGCGCGCGAGCGCGACGCCGACGCAGTCTCCTGCTTCTTCGTCCCGCGCTACACGCCCGACGGGCGCAAGAACGCGGTGCAGATCCAGCGCCTCAAGGACAAGCTCGGCAACCGCTCCAACGCGAGCAGCGAAGTCGAGTTTCTCGACGCCTACGGCACGCGCGTGGGCGCGCCGGGACGCGGCGTGCCGACCATCATCGAGATGGCGACATATACGCGGCTCGATTGCGTGATCGGCAGCGCGGCGATGATGCGAACGGGCGTCGTGCAGGCCATCCATCATGCGCGGCACCGCGCGGCCTTCGGCGCAAAGCTCGTCGATCAGGACCTGATGACGACCGTACTCGCCGATCTCGCACTGGAGTCCGAAGCTGCAACGTGGCTGGCCATGCGTCTTGCTCGGGCGTTCGATGCGGCCGCGTCCGATGACGATTCGCCGGTGCAGCGCGCGTGGCGCCGCATCGTGCTGCCGGCGGCGAAATTCTGGGTGTGCAAGCGCGCGCTCGAACTCGCGGGCGAATGCATGGAAGTGTGGGGCGGCAACGGCTACGTCGAGACCGGGCCGCTCGCGCGCCTGTACCGCGAGGCGCCCGTCAACTCGATCTGGGAAGGCTCGGGCAACGTGATGTGTCTCGACGTGCTGCGCGCCATGAGCCGCGAGCCGGAAGTCGCGCAGGCGTGGTTCGGCTGGCTCGTCGAGCGCGCCGGCGCGCATGCGCCGCTACGCGCCGCGCTCGCGCAGTTGCATGGCTGGCTCGCGGCGGACGCGGCCACGCACGCCGTGCGCGCGCGCGCCATCGCGCAACAGATCGCGCTGCTCGCGCAGGCGGCGCTGCTGCTCGAGCACGCGCCGGCGGAGCTGGCGCACGGGTTCATCGAAAGCCGCTTCTGCGTGGCGGGAGGACGCGTCTACGGGGTCATGCCCGACACGCTCGCCGTGGGCGTGCAGCGTGCGTGGCTCGATCGGGCGTTTCTCGCGTAAGCGGCGCGGCATTCGGCAAGACGCCAGCGCATGACGAACAATGGCGACGTTCGCGAACCCGTGGACGAGCGCAGGGAGGAAGACAGCATGGGACACAACCACGAGTTCGGCGGTCTGCACGACGCGTCGTTGGACACATTGGCGGCCGACGACAGCGCACGCGCGCTGTTGCTGCCGCGCTTCGAAGCCATGCGTCGGGCGCACGACGCTTCACCGCACGTCGACTGGCCCACGCGCGAGCGGCATCTGAAGGCGCTTCGCGCGATGCTGCACAAGTACCGCAATGCGTTCGCCAGGGCCATCGACGAAGACTTTGGCGGACGCTCGGCGCAGGAGACGGATCTGCTCGAATTGTTCCCGTCGGTCGGCAACCTCAGGCACGCGCTCGCACACACCCGCCGTTGGATGCGCGGCTCGCGGGGTTGGGCCAATCTGTGGCTGCTGCCCGCGCGTCGGGCGATCGTGCCGCAGCCGCTCGGCGTGGTCGGCGTGATCGCCCCGTGGAATTATCCGGTCCTGCTCGCGGTCGGTCCGCTCACCGATGCGCTGGCGGCGGGCAACCGCGTGATGATCAAGGTGTCGGAAGTCACGCCGCGCTTTGCCGAAGTCTTCGCGGCCGCCGTGGCCGACACGTTCGCGCCGGAATGGGTGAGCGTGGTCACCGGCGACGCGCAGGTCGCACGCGCGTTCTCGACGCTGCCGTTCGATCATCTGCTGTTCACGGGCGCGACTTCCCTCGGCCATCACGTGATGCGGGCCGCCAGCGAGAACCTCACGCCGGTGACGCTCGAGCTCGGCGGCAAGTCGCCTGCGATCGTTGGCCCCGGTGCGCGCTGGGAGCACGCGGTCGAGCGCATCATGTACGGCAAGCTGGTGAACGCGGGCCAGACGTGCGTGGCGCCCGACTACGTGCTCGTGCCGCGCGAGAAGCTCGAGGCGTTCATCTCGACGGCGCGACAGATGGCGCAGCGCCTGTATCCCGACGCGGTGAACAATCCCCAGTACACCAGCATCGTCTCGCCGCGCCATTTCGAGCGGCTGTCGGGGCTCGCGAGCGAGGCCGCGGCGCAGGGCGCGACCTTGCACGCGATGTTCGATTCGCCGGCGCGGGCAGCGAGCCGGCGTCTGCCGCCCGTACTGCTGACCGGCGTGCATGACGGCATGCGCGTGATGCGCGAAGAGATCTTCGGCCCGCTCCTGCCCGTGGTGCCCTACGACGACCTCGATGCAGCCATCGCGTATGTGAACGAACGTCCGCGTCCGCTCGCGCTGTACGTCTTCGACACCGACGACGCGCGCGTGGCGCGCGTGCTGACGCAGACGATATCCGGCGGTGTGACGGTCAACGACACGCTGCTGCATGTCGCCGAGCACACGCTGCCGTTTGGCGGCGTCGGGCCGTCGGGCATGGGCGGCTACCACGGCGAGGCGGGTTTCCGGACGTTCTCCAAGGACAAGCCGATCTTTCGTCAGGCGCGCTGGAACGGCACGCGCCTGCTCAACCCGCCCTACGGCAAGCGGTTCGCAACGATGATCCGGCAGTTGCTGCGCTGAGGGCAAGGCCGCGCGTGCCGCCATCATGACCAAAAACGAAACCCCCGCCGCGGTGTCCCGGGTGGGGGTCTCGTTTGGCCGGGCGGCCGCCGTCGGGCGGCTGCGGGACCCGATCAGATCAGGCCACGGCGCGCAGGCCGGCGTCGGCCAGCAGGGCGTCGGCGCGATCCGTCGCCTCCCACGAGAATTCCGGCTCTTCGCGGCCGAAGTGGCCGTAGGCGGCCGTCTTCTCGTAGATCGGACGCAGCAGGTCGAGCATCTGGATGATGCCCTTCGGACGCAGGTCGAAGTGCTTCTCGACGAGTTCGGCGATGCGCTGATCGCTGATCTTGCCCGTGCCGAAGGTGTTGACCATGACCGAGGTCGGACGCGCCACGCCGATGGCATACGAGACCTGGATCACGCACTTCGAAGCGAGACCCGCGGCCACGATGTTCTTCGCGACGTACCGGCCGGCGTAGGCTGCCGAGCGGTCGACCTTCGACGGGTCCTTGCCCGAGAAGGCGCCGCCGCCGTGCGGTGCGGCGCCGCCATACGTGTCGACGATGATCTTGCGTCCCGTGAGGCCGGCGTCGCCCTGCGGGCCGCCGATCACGAAGCGGCCGGTCGGGTTCACCAGGAACTTGATGTCGCCCTTGATCAGCTCGGCGGGCAGCACCGGCTTGATGACTTCCTCGATCACTGCTTCGCGCAGCGCTTCCAGGCCGATGTCCGGATGGTGCTGCGTCGAGAGCACGACCGTGTCGATACTGTGCGGACGGCCATTTTCGTACCGGATAGTGACCTGCGACTTGGCGTCCGGGCGCAGCCAGGGCAGACGGCCGTCGCGGCGCACCTGCGACTGGCGCTCGACCAGGCGGTGCGACAGGTAGATCGGCAGCGGCATGAGTTCCGGCGTCTCGTCGCAGGCGTAGCCGAACATCAGGCCCTGATCGCCCGCGCCCTGGTCGAGGTTGTCGTCGTGCGCACGGTCCACGCCCTGGGCGATGTCCGGCGACTGGCGGTCGTAGGCCACCAGCACGGCGCAGCCCTTGTAATCGATGCCGTAGTCGGTGTTGTCGTAGCCGATGCGGCGGATGGTCTCGCGCGCGATCTGCTGGTAGTCGACCGTCGCCGTCGTGGTGATTTCGCCGGCGAGCACCACGAGACCCGTGTTGCACAGCGTTTCCGCGGCAACGCGGGCGTACTTGTCCTGCGTCAGGATGGCGTCGAGAACGGCGTCGGAAATCTGGTCGGCGACCTTGTCCGGGTGACCTTCGGAGACCGATTCGGAAGTAAAGAGATAGTCGTTCGCCACTTCTGGCTCCTCTAAACGAATTTGGCGACTCACGTTGCCGGCATCGGAGGGGAAGCGGCGACGCTTTAGCGGAAAATTAGTCGAATGCGCTGCCTGGATGGGATGGCACATTCGAATCGCCCCGCAAGTTGTCAGTTAACTCGGCGATGTCGCTTATTATACGCCCCTGTAGAAATTCTGCTGGCGACATGGCAACTACCCCCAAGAAATCTCTCGGTTACTACCTCGGCGTCGGCCTGCTGCGCGGGCTGAACCTGCTGCCGTACAGTTGGGTGGCCCGTTTCGGCGCCGGCCTGGGCCGTCTGCTGTACGCCATTCCCAGCTCGCGCCGACGCGTGGTCCATACCAACCTGCGCCTGTGCTTCCCCGACTGGGACGACGCGACGCGCGAGCGCGTGGCGAAGGCCGCCTTTGTCCATGCCATTCGCAGCTACGCCGAGCGCAGTGTGCAGTGGTTCGCCGGCGGCAAGAAGATGGAACGGCTCGTGGCCCTCGATTCGGCCATCGACCTGCTCGACCCGGACCTTCCGCCGACGATCTTCCTCGGCTTTCACTTCGTGGGCATCGAGGCCGGCTCGATCTTCCTGAATTACTCGCTGCACCGGCCCTGTGCGTCGCTCTACACGCCGATGTCCAACCCGGCGTTTGACGCGATGGCCAGGGAGCAGCGCGGCCGCTTCGACGCCGAGATGATCCCGCGCGGCGACAGCGCCCGCGACGTGCTGCGCGTGCTGCGCAAACGCAAGCCGGTCATGCTGGCCGCCGACATGGACTACGGCACGCGCAATTCGACGTTCGTGCCGTTTTTCGGCGTGCAGGCGTGTACGCTCACGGCCATCTCCCGGCTCGCGCAGGTCGGCCGGGCGCAAGTCGTGCCGTTCGTGACGGAAGTGCTGCCGAACTACCGCGGCTACCGTCTCAAGATATTTCCGGCGTGGCAGAACTACCCGAGCGACGACCCCGACGCCGACGCGCGCACCATGAACGCGTTCCTCGAGGAGCAGATTCTGAAGATGCCGGAGCAGTACTACTGGGTGCACAAGCGCTTCAAGACGCGTCCGCAAGGTCAGCCGGGCGTGTATTGACAGCGGCGGATGGGCGCCGGCCTTCTCCACTACAATAGCGGCATGAAGCTCAAATTCACCAAGATGCAAGGCGCCGGGAACGACTTCGTCGTGATCGACGGCATCTCGCAGACCATCGATTTCACGCCCGGCCAGTGGCGCGCGCTCGCCGACCGCCACTTTGGCGTCGGCGCCGACCAGTTGCTGCTCGTCGAACGCCCGACGCTGCCCGACGTGGACTTTCGTTATCGCATCTTCAACGCCGACGGCGGCGAGGTGGAGCACTGCGGCAACGGCGCGCGCTGTTTCGTGAAGTTCGTGCGCGACACCGGGCTCACCGACAAGCGCTCCGTGCGCGTGCAGGTGCAGCAGGGCGTGATCACGCTCACCATGCGCGACGACGGCCAGGTCAGTGTGGATATGGGTGCGCCGGTGCTCGCGCCGTCGGACGTGCCGTTCGACGCGAGCGGTCTGGAAGGCCGGGCCGAAGGCAGCGACACGCTCTGGCCGCTCGACGTGGCGGGCCGCACGGTGTGGATTTCCGTGGTTTCGATGGGCAACCCGCACGCCGTGCAGGTCGTGGACGACGTCGACGCCGCGCCGGTCGGGACGGCCGGCCCGCTGATCGAGCGCCATGCCCGTTTTCCGCGCCGCGTGAACGCCGGTTTCCTTCAGGTGGTGGACAAGCACCGCGCACGGTTGCGCGTGTACGAACGCGGCGCGGGCGAGACGCTCGCCTGCGGCACCGGCGCCTGTGCGGCGGCGGTGGCGGGCATCCGCCGCGGTCTGCTCGCCTCGCCCGTGGCGCTCGAGACGCACGGCGGCACGCTGACCATCGACTGGGACGGCGCAAGCGGCCCGGTCATCATGACGGGGCCGGCCGCCACGGTCTTCGAGGGCACCATCGAGATCTGACGCACGAGCGCCGGTTTCGGCGTCCCGGCCCGGCCGCGGCACGGCGCCATCGATTTGGTTTCAGACGGATTCTGATTTAGCGACCCAGGCGGCCGCAGGCGGTCCTCGTGCTTCGGGGATGGCGGGCGGCAGTCCACGACAGCAGACGGACACTCATGAACGACCGAGATATTGCGGAATACCTGATTGCGCATCCCGACTTCTTCGAGCGCCACGCCGAGTTGCTCGCCGGCGTGCGCCTCACCAGCCCTCACGGCCAGCGCGCGGTGTCGCTGCAGGAGCGCCAGATCGAGATGCAGCGCGAGAAGACCAAGCAGATCGAACGACGCCTCGCCGAGCTGCTGCGCTACGGTCACGAGAACGACGACATCTCGGGCAAGCTCCATCGCTGGACGCTCGGTCTGCTCGGCGAGCGCGACCCGCACGCGCTGCCCGAGGCCATTGCGCGCGGCCTGCGCGACGTCTTCAACGTGCCGTTCGCGGCCGTGCGCGTGTGGAACGTCGCCGCCCAATACCAGCCGGCCGAGTTCGCGCGCAGTGTAAGCGAGGAAGTGAAGATCTTCGCCTCGAGCCTTGTCACGCCGTATTGCGGCGCCAACACCGGGTTCGAAGCGGTGACGTGGCTGGGCGCGCCGAGCGATCCGGCGTCCGTGGCGCTGCTCGCGCTGCGCGATCCCCAGGTGCCGGAATCGCCCGTCTTCGGCCTGCTCGTCATGGGCTCGGAAGACGCACGACGCTTCCATGAAGGCATGGCGACCGACTTCCTCGCGCAGATCGGCGAGCTCGCCGGCGCGGCGCTCGGCAAGCTGCGCGCCGACGACTGACGCGCGACGGCGGCCCCGGACGACAGCGACGCCCGCGACACGCCCATGGCCACGCCGCCTCGCGCCCCGGCCCCGCGCTCGCGTCAAGCGCCGCGCACTTCCGGCGCCGTGCCGGCCGCCAAGTCGGCGGTGCGCGCTACAGCGCCCGCGGCGCCGGCTCGTTCCGCCGGCGACGACACGCCGCTCGAAGCCGGCCTGCGCGCTTATCTGAGCTCGCTCGCGAGCGAGCGCAAGCTCGCCGGCCTCACCCTCGAGAACTACACACGCGACCTGCGCCAGTTGCAGCGCATGGCGCGAGGCCGCCCGCTCGAATCGCTGCAGCACGGCGACATTCGCCGCTTCGTCATGCAAATGCACAGCGAAGGCCTGGTCGGACGTTCGATCGCTCGCAAACTCTCGGCGTGGCGCGGCTATTTCGCCTGGCTCGCGCAGCGCACCGCGCTGGCCGCCAATCCCGTCGAGGGCGTGCGCGCCCCGAAGCAACCCAGGCCGCTGCCCAAGGCGCTGTCGCCGGATCAGGCGTCGGCGCTGGTGGAGTTCGCCTCCGGCACGTCCGCCGAGGCGGTGCGCAATCGCGCGATGTTCGAACTGCTGTATTCGTCCGGCCTGCGTTTGTCGGAACTCACGAGTCTCGATCACCGCTACGTCGAGGCCGACGGCTACCGCTCGTCGAGCTGGCTCGATCTGGCCGAACGTGAGGTGGTCGTGACCGGCAAGGGCAACAAGCGTCGCCGCGTGCCGGTGGGCGAGAAGGCCGCGCAGGCGCTCGCCCAGTGGCTGCAGATGCGCGGCGCGCTGGACGCAGCGGAGCCGCACGCGTTGTTCCTGTCCGCACGGGGCAAGCGGATCGGCGCGCGCGCGGTGCAGCAGGGCCTTGCCCGTCATGCGCTTTGCGCCGGCTTGCCAACGCACGTTCATCCGCACATGCTGCGTCACTCGTTCGCCACGCATGTGCTGCAATCCTCGGGCGACCTGCGCGCCGTGCAGGAAATGCTCGGCCACAGCAACATCTCCACGACGCAGATCTACACGAAGCTCGATTTCCAGCATCTGGCCAAGGTCTACGACCAGGCCCACCCGCGCTCACGCAAGAAGACCTGAGCGGCTGCGCGAGAACCGAATGCGTTCGGGCGCGGGGCCGGCCGCCTGCCGAACGGGCGACTCGGTGTAGAATCGCGTCCTTCCCAGCAGACTCCCGCCCGCCGTCCGACCACGGCGGCCACCGACTCCCGTCGGGTGGCGCCGCACGCCGCGCCGCGAGGTCTGCCGCCCTTCCGAATGCAACCGTTGGCCCGCTCCGCATGAACATCTTGACCCTCAAGCCCGGCAAAGAAAAATCCTTGCTGCGCCGCCACCCCTGGATTTACGCCACTGCCGTGGCGCGCGTGGACGGCAAGCCGGCTTCCGGCGCCACGGTCGTGGTGCGCGCCGCCGACGGGCGCTTCCTCGCGCGCGCGGCATTCAGCCCGGTGTCGGCCATCCGCGCCCGCGTGTGGACGTTCGACGAGAACGAGCCCGTCGATCACGCGTTCTTCAAGCGTCGCGTGGCCGCCGCGCTGGCCTACCGCGAGCAGATGGTGCATGGCACGGGCGCCACGCGCCTGATCTTCGGCGAAGCCGACGGCCTGCCCGGCCTGATCGTCGATCGCTACCAGTCCGCGCCGGGCCTGCCGGCGAGCGACCAGCTCGTGTGCCAGTTCATGGCGGCTGGGGTGGAGGCATGGAAGGACGCCATCGTCAAGGCGCTCGTCGGCGCGACCGGCTGCCCGAACGTCTACGAACGCTCCGACGCGGCCGTGCGCGAGCGCGAAGGCCTGCCGAGCATCACCGGCGTGCTGGCCGGCGCCGAGCCGCCCGAAGCGCCGGCGCTGCTGAGCACCTACGAGGGTGGCGTGAAGTATTACGTCGACGTGCGCAACGGCCACAAGACGGGGTTCTACGTCGACCAGCGCGATAACCGGCTGCTCGTGCAACAGCAGGCGAGGGGGCGCGACGTGCTCAATTGCTTCTGCTACACCGGCGGTTTTTCGCTGGCGGCGCTCGCGGGTGGCGCGCAGAGCGTGCTCTCGATCGACTCGTCGGGCGAGGCGCTGGCCGTCGGGGCGCGCAACGTCGAGCTCAACGGCTTCGACGCCGCGCGTGCCGAATGGCGCGACGCCGACGTGTTCAAGACGCTGCGCGCGCTGCGCGAGGAAGGCCGCACGTTCGACATGATCGTGCTCGATCCGCCGAAGTTCGCGCCGTCGGCCCACCACGTGGACCGCGCCGCGCGAGCGTACAAGGACATCAACATGGCGGGCTTCAGGCTGCTGCGTCCGGGCGGTCAGCTGCTGACGTACTCGTGCTCGGGCGCGATCGATGCCGATCTGTTCCAGAAGATCGTGGCCGGCGCCGCCGTGGACGCGGGCGTGGACGCTCGCATTCTGCGCCGGCTCTCGGCGGGCATGGATCACCCGATGCTCACGCAATTCCCCGAGGGCGAATACCTCAAGGGCCTGTGGCTGCAGCGCATCTGAGCGCCCGGCCGGGCGCGCTCAACCCAGCGTCAGCGCCACCACACCCAGCGCGATCAGGACGGCGCCGCCCACGCGGCGGTGCATCTCGCCCTCGCCCAGCAGCCGCACGCCGAGCAGCGCGGCGACCATCATCGACATCTCGCGCGCCGGCGCGACGTGCGAAACCGGCGCGTACTTGAGCGCGGTGAGAATCAGGAAGTAGGACATCGGCGAGATCAGCGAAATCAGCACGACCTTGCGCCAGTTCGCCTGCCAGAGGACCGCCATGCGCGCAGGGCGCGAGCAGGCCATCGGTGCGCAGAGCACGACGCGCAACACGTTCTCCAGGTAGTAGTAGACGAGCGGGGCGAGCATCAGCGTGCGGATGGCGTAGGCGTCGGCGAGCGTATAGGCGGCGATGAATCCGCCGGTGAGCACGCCCCAGCCCGCACCCGCGTGCATGCTGCCTCGCCGGAACAGACGCTCGCCGCCCGCGATGATCAACACGCCGGCGACGACCAGGCCGATGCCGGCGAGCGCCAGCCAGCCCGGGCGTTCGCCCAGCAGCACGATCGCGCCCAGCGACGAGAGCAGCGGGCCGGTGCCCCGCGCGAGCGGATAAACGACCGACAGGTCGCCCACGCGATAGCCGCGCTGCAGCACCAGTGTGTAGCCGTAGTGCAGCAGGGCGCTTGCGGCGATGACGGGCCAGGCGCGCGCGTCCGGCCAGGCCGCATGCGAGCCGGCGAGGAAGTACAGCGCGAGCGGCGTGTACAGCACGACCGTCAGCAGCGCGTAGAGGAAAACGAGTTGTGGCCCGCCTCCTTCGCTGGTGTCGATGCGTTTGGCGAGGAAATTCCAGCTGGCGTGCAGAAAAGCAGCGGTAACGACGAGAGCGAGGGCGGTGGGCGACATGATGGCGGGGTTTTTGTGTCAATTGTATGACGCAACGCGCCTGCCGCCCCGCCAGACTGCGGCGAAATTCCGGCGGTATCTTGGCCCGGCGCCAGCAAGATCCCGCCACAATCCCCCCCTTCCATCGCGCTCCATCGCGCTCCAGCGCGGCCAGGCGGCAACCCAGCGGCAACCTCGCGCGAGCCCCCGGGCCCGGCCCGCGTCGCCCTTGCCCTCCGTCCACCGCGTTTTTGCAACTCGGTTGCAGCGCTTGCGGGCCTGTGCTTAAATCGATTTCATGAGCCTTACTCAACTTCAACCGTATCTGGAAGCTGCCCGCGCGAGCTTGCAGGAGCAATCGGGCCGTGTAACTTCCGGGCGCGTGCGCGTGCTGGCGTTGCTGCTCAAGGCCGGCCGGCCCCTCACTCACCAGGAAGTGCTGGCCGACCTGGCCACCGACGCCGACCCGCTCGACCGGGTCACGGCCTATCGCGTACTCGACTGGCTGGTCGCGCAGGGTTGGGCCATCAAGCAGGCCGGCGACGATCGCATCTTCCGCTTCGTCATTGCCGAGCACGTCGACCCGCAGCGCTCCGCATCGCCCCGCCCGCACACGCAGCACGGTCATTTCCGCTGCGTGCGCTGCCATCGCACCTTCTGTCTTGACGACTGGCCCCAGCATCCCCAATTAAGCGAGCGCGAACTCAAGCGCCTGCCCAAGGGCTTCGTGGGCGAACAGGTCGAGCTGCTGATTCACGGCACCTGCGCGCACTGCGCGGGCGTTCCCAACTGACGCGTCCCGAGCCGGTTTTCGCCGCCTCGGGTACAGTGGACGACATTCAGGCGGCCGCTGACCCGCCGCTTCATTACAGGACATTGCATTCATGACACCCGTCACCATCCTGACCGGCTTTCTCGGCAGCGGGAAAACCACGCTGCTCAAGCGCATTCTCACCGAAGCGCACGGCATGAAGATCGCCGTCATCGAGAACGAATTCGGCGAGGAGAACATCGACAACGACATCCTCGTGCAGGACAACGCCGAGCAGATCGTGCAGATGAGCAACGGTTGCATATGCTGCACGATTCGCGGCGATCTGGTGCAGGCGCTCTCCGATCTGAACAGCCAGCGCGACGCGGGCAAGATCCAGTTCGATCGCGTGGTCATCGAGACGACGGGGCTGGCCAATCCCGGGCCGGTGGCGCAGACCTTCTTCATCGACGACGAAGTCGCCGACACCTATCGCCTGGACGCCATCATCACGCTCGTCGACGCCAAGCACGGCCAGCAGCAGCTCGATCAGCACGAAGTGGTGCAGCGCCAGGTGGGCTTCGCCGACCGGCTGTTCATCACCAAGGCCGACCTGGTCACGCCCGAGGCGCTCGACGATCTCAAGCATCGCCTCGCGCACATGAACCCGCGCGCGCCGCAGCAGGTGGTCGACTTCGGCCGCGCCGATCTGAACCAGATCTTCGACATCCACGGCTTCAACCTGAACGACAAGCTCGACATCGACCCGGACTTCCTCGCGGCAGACGAGCACGCCCACCACGACCATGACCACGATCATTCGCATTGCGATCACGATCATGGCAAGTGCGAGCACGAGGGTCACGACCACGGGCACCATCACCACCATCACGCGCACCACGACGACGCCATCAAGTCGTTCGTCTTTCGCAGCGAGCGGCAATTCGACCCCGCCAAGCTGGAGGATTTCCTCGGGAGCATCCTGCAGGTGTACGGCGAACGCTTATTGCGTTATAAAGGCGTATTAAACATGCGCGGCATCGACCGCCGGGTCGTGTTCCAGGGCGTTCACCAGATGATGGGCAGCGACGTGGGCGCGAAGTGGCAACCCGGGGAGACGCCGAACACCAAGATGGTGTTCATTGGCGCAGAACTGCCGAAAGACATCATCCTGCAAGGGCTGGAACGCTGTCTGGTCTGAGCGGGACCGCCGAAACGTGCAAGGGGAAAGCCCTTAACCGGGGCGCCCGGACGATTCGGTTACAATACCTGCCCACCGGGGCTGCCGCCAGCGAGTTGACGCGGTATTCCGGAGGGTAGGCAGGGGAGCACCGTCATGGCTACCGCCTCTCGCAAGACTGCCACCGCAAGCCCCGCGCGCCGGTCGGGACCGGCGACGGATGCGGTCGCCAAGCGTGCTCCAGCAGGCAAATCGAAGACGGGCGAGAAGGCCGCCGCCAAGAAGGGGCCACCGAAATCGTCCGGCAGGACCGTAACCCAAGAAGCCGCCCGCGGCATTGCCGGTAAGCAAGACGCCCCGTCGGCAGGGGCATTGCCGGACCATCCGAAAGAGACGCCACAGAAACCCATGAGCAAGCAACGACTTTTGACCGAGGCCGAAATTCTGAAGATGTCCGACAAGGACTATATGAACGAGGCTCAACTCGCCTTCTTCAAGAATCGTCTGGAAGCGCTGCAATCGGAAATTCTGAAAAACGCCGATCAAACGACCGAGAACCTGCGGGAAACCATTCTGGTCCCGGACCCGGCCGATCGTGCCACGATCGAAGAGGAGCACGCGCTCGAGCTGCGCACGCGTGATCGTGAGCGCAAGTTGCTCAAGAAGGTGCAGCAATCGCTCGCCCGCATCGAATCGGGCGAATACGGCTGGTGCGAAGAGACCGGCGAGCCGATCGGCATCCCGCGTCTGCTCGCCCGCCCGACGGCGACCCTGTCGCTGGAAGCGCAGGAGCGTCGCGAGTTGCGTCAGAAGCTGTTCGGCGACTGATCGCGCAGCGCTCCGGTCCGGCGCCGCGCGGTGGCGGCGCTGCCGGACCCCTCGGTTTGCGAAGGGCATGTCCTCAGGGCATGCCTTTTTTATTGCCCGCGCGTCAATATCGCCTGCTCTGACCCAGTCTCTCGCCACGCACGCGGCACACGCGAAGTCGTGGCCGGCGCCTGCCACTGTCGCCTGGACGCAACGTCGGCGAAGCCTCGCGAGCCCCGGCGTTTTATGGCAAAATTGCAACTCAGTTGCAATTACCTCGAGCCATGTCTTCCATTGATTCCGTCTTCCGCCGGTGGCGTGCGCGTATGCGCGCGCCGGTCGGCCGTGGGCGCGGCATGTGGATGGCGTGGCCGGTATGGCGGGCGTGGCTCGTCGCCGCGCTGCTTTGCGTACAGGTCTGGGGGCTGCAGCACGAGATCCTGCACGCCCGTTCGCTCTCGCAGGCGGCGACGGCCGCCGATGTGTCGGGCGAGAGCGGGTCAGTTGTCGCCGGCACCGATACCGCCGACGGCACCGGCACCGCCCCACACGCCGCCCGCGCCGCCCGCGCCACCCGCGCCACCCGCGCCGTAACGGCGTCGCTGGCCGGTGCGCATGTCGCGCCGCTCGACTTCGGCGGCCACCATCATCACTGCCATCTGTTCGAAGGGGCGACGCTCGCGGCCACCATGGCCACCGCGGCCTGGCACTGGGGCGGCGAAGCCCGCGTCGACGATACACCGCCGCGCGCCACCGGCCGCGTGCATGCCAGTGCACCGCGCCTGCCGTTCGAGTCCCGCGCACCGCCCGTCCCGGCGTGACACCACGCGCTTCTCGCGCGAATCCCGTCGTGATTTTCCGATGCCGTGCCGCCCAAGGGCGGCCGATGGTCGGGCGTTGCCCGCGCGTTCATCCGCGTCAATCCGCGCCAATCCGCGTCGGTCCACGTCAATCCGCGTCAGTCCGCATCCCTGCGCGCGGGCCGGGATTCGTTCGCGCCGTTTCACGGGGAACCCGGAGGACGTCCGACGCACGGCGCCCTTCGCCCAGACCAACAGAACTCGAACCGACATGGCAATCTCCTCATCCAACGCCGCGCGAGCGGCGATCGGCGAACGCGCGCCGTCTTCGGCGCCTTCCAGCCGCTGCAACACCCGCGCCACCTCCATCTCTCACAGCCCTCGCAGCGCTCGCAGCCCTCGTGCCGCCCGCCCAGGCGTGCTGCGTCCCGCGCAGTTGCCGCTCGCTGCGGCGATGACCCTCGCGGCGCTCACAGCGGCAAGCCTGCCCGCGCAGGCGCAGGACGCCGGCGGCGTCGGGCCCGCGGCTACCGCAACGGCCGCGGACACGGCATCGCCCGTCACGCTGCCGGGCACCTTCGTCACCGGCAATCCGCTCGGACGCGCCGCCGCCGAGCTCACCGTGCCCGTCACCGAACTCGATGGACGCGCCCTCGTGCTGCGCCGCGCGAGCACGCTGGGCGAGACACTCGATGGCCTGCCCGGCGTCTCTGCCACGTCATACGGCCCGAACGTGAGCCGTCCGATCATTCGGGGCCTGGACGGCGACCGCATCCGCGTGCTGCAAAACGGCACCGCCGCGCTCGACGCGTCCTCGCTCTCGTATGATCACGCCGTCGCGCAGGACCCGCTCACCATCGAGCGCGTGGAGATCGTGCGCGGGCCGGCGGCGCTGCTCTATGGCGGCAACGCCGTGGGCGGCGTGGTCAACACGATCGACAACCGCATTCCGAAAGCGCCGCTCGACGGCGTGTCCGGGGCGACGGACTTCAGCTACGGCGGTGCCAATCGCGAGCGGGCCGGCGCGGCGTTGCTCGAATTCGGCAACGGCCAGTTCGCGTTTCACGTGGACGGCTTTGCGCGCAAGAGCGCCGACCTGCGCATTCCGGGCTTCGCCCATTCCGCGCGCCAGCGCGAACTCGACGGCGAAGGCGCGCCGCAGGCCTCCGGCACCCTGCCCAACAGCGACGGCCAGGCGAGCGGCGCCGCGCTCGGTGCGTCCTGGACGTGGGCGAACGGTTACACCGGCCTGTCGTATTCGGGCTACGACACCGACTACGGCACCGTCGCCGAAGCCGACACGCGCATCCGACTGCGCCAGCAGCGCCTCGCGCTTGCGAGCGAAGTGCGCGAACTGAGCGGCCCGCTTTCCGGGTTTACCGCGCTCAAGTTCAACTTCGGCTACACGGATTACGAGCACAAGGAAATCGAGGACGGCCAGACGGGCACGACCTTCAAGAACCGCGGCTATGAGGGCCGTATCGAAGCGCGCCACGCGAAGATCGGTCCGCTCGAAGGCGCGCTCGGCGTGCAGTTCTCGCAGAACACGTTCTCGGCGCTCGGCGAAGAGGCGTTCGTGCCCAAGAGCGATACGACCAACGTGGCGCTCTTCGCACTGGAAGAGTGGGCGGTGAATCAGGCCGTGAAGCTCTCGTTCGGCGCACGCATCGAACATTCGCGCGTGAAGCCGTCGGCCGGCGGCAACGAACGCTTCGACGGCCTGCCCGCGCGCAACTTCACGCCGGGCAGTCTGTCGGCGGGCGCTGTCTTCGCGCTCGCGCCGAAGTGGTCGGTGGCCGTCAATACGTCGTACACCGAGCGCGCGCCCACGTTCTACGAGCTTTACGCGAACGGCCCGCACCTGGCCACCGGCGTATGGGAGATCGGCAGCCCGCAGGCGAGCCTCGAAAAAGCGCTCTCGACCGATCTCTCGCTGCGCTACGAGAACGGCCCGCACAAGGGCAGCGTCGGACTGTTCTATAGCCGTTTCTCGAACTTCATCGCGCTGGAGAACACGGGCCGCACGGCCGAGGTGGACGACAGCAATCTGCCGGTCTACCAATACGCGGGCGTGCCCGCCGAACTGTACGGCGTGGAAGCCGAGGGCCGCGCGCGCGTCTGGCAAGGCTACGGCAATCTCGACGTGGAGTTGCGCGGCGACTACACCGTCGGGCGCAATCGCGACACGGGCGAGCCGCTGCCGCGCATCGCGCCGTTGCGTCTGACGGCGGCGCTCGTGTATGGCCTGGGGCGTTGGGGCGCCCGTCTGGAAATGGTGCACGCGAGCAATCAGGCGCGCGTGCCCGCCAACGACCTGCCAACGAACGGCTACACCACGCTGGGCGCCGCGCTCACGTATCAGTTCAGGGCAGGCGGCGCGCAGTGGCTGGCGTACCTCAAGGGCGAGAACCTGACGAATCAGGAAGTGCGTCTGGCCAGCTCGGTGCTGCGCGACATCGCGCCGCAGGGCGGACGCTCGGTTCGCATCGGTTTGCGCACCACGTTCTGAGCGGAACGATTCCGCAAAAATGGGGCGATTTCCGAGAAATTGCCCCGCGTTTCCGGGTTCGCGCGGCGCCGTGCCGCGCGAATCCCGTCATCCATGCCGCGTTGCGCGGGATCGGGCCCGCGCCGAAGGCGCCGCATCGACGAGCACCGTCGACGCCTCTTGATATTCTTTTGATTGCCCTAAACTACAGTGACGTCCCGCCCGGCCGGGGCGCCTCGCCACTGTCGTGAGACGCGCGGTACACCGGGCCAATCGTTACGGGGCGCACAGCCCCCGGAAAAGGAACAGGCATGGAGCAATATCACGGCACCACCATTGTCTCCGTTCGGCGCGGCGATCAGGTCGCGCTCGGCGGCGACGGTCAGGTCACGCTCGGCAACATCGTGATGAAGGGCACCGCGCGCAAGGTGCGCACGATTTACGACGGCAAGGTCATGGTCGGCTTCGCCGGCGCCACCGCGGACGCCTTCTCGCTGCTCGACCGCTTCGAGGCGAAACTGCAGAAGCATCAGGGCCACCTCACGCGCTCGGCCGTCGAACTCGCCAAGGACTGGCGGACCGACCGCATGCTGCGCCGGCTCGAAGCGATGATGATCGTCGCCGACGCCGAGACCACGCTGGTCATCACCGGCAACGGCGACGTGCTCGACCCGGAAGGCGGCGTTGCGGCCATCGGTTCGGGCGGCTCATACGCGCAGGCGGCAGCCCGCGCGCTCGTCGAGAACACCGACCTCTCGCCGGCCGAGATCGTGAAGAAGGCGCTCACGATCGCGGGCGACATGTGCATCTATACGAACGGCAACCACATCATCGAATCGCTGCCGCCGAAGGCAGCGAAGTGACGACGGACGACGCGCGCGCCGCAGCAGGTGGACTCCTGCGGCGCGACCTGCCGGCCGGTGCATGACCGGCCGGGCGTCCCCTTCCTTGCGAACCCCTAATTGGCGAACGTCATGACCCATATGACCCCCTCCGAGATCGTCTCCGAGCTCGACAAACACATCATCGGCCAGCACAAGGCCAAGAAGGCTGTCGCGGTCGCGTTGCGCAACCGCTGGCGCCGTCAGCAGGTGGCCGAACCCCTGCGCCAGGAAATCACGCCGAAGAACATCCTGATGATCGGTCCGACCGGTGTCGGCAAGACCGAAATTGCGCGCCGTCTGGCCAAGCTGGCCGACGCGCCGTTCATCAAGGTCGAGGCGACCAAGTTCACCGAAGTCGGCTACGTGGGCCGGGACGTGGACAGCATCGTGCGCGACCTCGCGGAAATCGCGATCAAGCAGACGCGCGAAGCCGAGATGAAGAAGGTGCGTACCAAGGCCGAAGATCGCGCCGAAGACCGCATTCTCGATCTGTTGCTGCCGACCGGGCGCGAATCGTCGCGCGACATCCGTTTCGGCTCGGCCGCGCACGAGCCGGAACCGGGCTCGGAAGACAACGCCACGCGTCAGACCTTCCGCAAGCGCCTGCGCGAAGGGCAGCTCGACGACAAGGAAATCGAGCTCGAAGTCGAAGTCCCGGTGCAGGGCATGGAAATCATGGGCCCGCCCGGCATGGAAGAGATGACCGAGCAGATCAAGGGCATGTTCGCGAACCTGGGCAACCAGCGCAAGAAGCGCCAGAAGCTCAAGATCAAGGACGCGCTCAAGGTGCTGACCGACGAAGAAGCCTCCAAGATGCTCAACGACGAAGAGGTCAAGCAACTGGCGCTGCGCAACGTCGAGCAGAACGGCATCGTGTTCCTCGATGAGATCGACAAGATCGCCACGCGCAGTGAAGTCGGCGGCGGCGACGTGTCGCGTCAGGGCGTGCAGCGCGACCTGTTGCCGCTCGTCGAAGGCACGACCGTGAGCACCAAGTTCGGCATGATCAAGACGGATCACATCCTGTTCATCGCGAGCGGGGCGTTCCATCTGGCCAAGCCGAGCGATCTGATTCCCGAACTGCAGGGCCGCTTCCCGATTCGCGTCGAACTCGAATCGCTGTCGGTCGAAGACTTCGAAGCCATCCTCACGCAGACGGACGCGAGCCTCGTCAAGCAGTACCAGGCGCTGCTCGCCACCGAAGACGTGAAGCTCGAGTTCGCGCAAGACGGCATCAAGCGCCTCGCGGAGATCGCGTTCTCGGTCAACGAGAAGACGGAAAACATCGGCGCGCGCCGCCTGTACACGGTCATCGAGAAGCTGCTCGAGGACATCTCGTACAACGCGGGCAAGCAGTCGAACGAGGTGGTGACGATCGACGCCGGGTACGTCAATCGCTTTCTCGGCGAGGTGGCGCAGAACGAGGATCTGTCGCGCTACGTGCTCTAAGCCGCCGGCGCCGGATGTGAAAAAAGGCCCTTCGGGGCCTTTTTTTCGTCTCGCGCGGGCCTGCGTGCCCGGGGCGGCGCGTCACGCGTGGCGCTCGCCGCTCGGGTCGGCGCGCGCCCTGTGCGCTGCCGCGCCGCCAGATTACTGCTTGACCGGGCGCTTGAGCAACTTGCGCTGCAGCGTGCGGCGGTGCATGTTGAGTGCACGCGCCGTGGCCGAGATGTTGCCGTTGTGCTCGGCGAGCACGCGCTGGATGTGCTCCCACTCGAGACGCGCGACGGACAGCGGCGACGGGTTTTCGATCGCTTCATCGGCCTGCGTCTCGCTCGCGTCGCTGCGCAGCGATGCGAGGATCGTGTCGGCGTTGGCCGGCTTGGCGAGATAATTGTCCGCGCCGTCCTTGACGGCCTGCACGGCGGTGGCAATGCTCGCGTACCCGGTGAGCACGAGCATGCGCGCCTTCGGCTGCAGGGCGCGCAGCGGGGCGATGAGCGGCAGTCCCGAATCGTGGCCCAGATGCAGATCGACCGAGATCAGGTCGAACTGGCGCGTGCGCGCCGCCAGCAGTGCCGCGGCGCTGTCGGCTGCGATCTGCACGTCATAGCCGCGGCGCGTCAGGGCGCGGGCGAGCGTTTCGGCGAAGACGACGTCATCGTCGATGAGAAGGAAGTGGGAGGCGTTCATGTCTGACTCCGCGAACCGAAGAAGAAAGTGGCCATCGGCAGACGCAGTTGCGCGCGCGTGCCCGTCGGCGTGTTGGGGCTGAGTTCGATGTCGCCGCCGAGCCGCTGCGCGCTGGCGAAGGCAAGGTACAGCCCCATGCCGTGCCCGCCGTGCGTGCTCATGACGGGCGAAGTGCCGAGCCGCGCGAGCAGGTCGGCGCTCATGCCGGGGCCTTCGTCGCACACGGTGAAGCGCACGTCGTCCGGCGTGACGGCAACCTCCAGCACGACCGACGACGGGCTGAAATACGCCGCGTTATCGAGCAGGATCGTGAGGATCTGGCCGACCTGCACGGTATCTTCGATGCGTGCCGTCAACTGCGGCGGCACGTGCAGCTGGAACTGCACCTGCGGATGGCGAAGACGCCACTGCGTCGTGAAGGCGGGCAGCCACTCGGCCAGCGGCTGACGCACCGGTGCGGCCGCGCGCGTCTGCACGTGGCCGATGGCGCTCTTGCACAATGCGATCTGCTGCTCCAGCGTCTGGAGATCCGGCTCGAACGGCGCGAGCGCGGCGTTGCCGCGGCTCTCGCTGCGCAGCTCGCCCACGACCACCGCCATGGTGGAGAGCGGCGTGCCCAGCTCGTGTGCCACGCTCGCGGCCTGCGCGCCGAGCGCGGCCATGCGTTCGTCGCGCAGCAGCCGCTGTTCGGCGCGGGCGAGCTGGGCGTCCCGGGCGCGCAGCGCGCGCGACATCCGCGAGACGAACCAGGCGATCACGAGCACGCTCACCACGAAGTTCACCCACATGCCCGCCAGATGCAGCCGCAGCAGATTGCCGGGGTCGGCCAGATCGAGCGGAACGTACTGGAAATTGAGCGCGCCGTAGGCGACCAGCGAGAGCAGGGCAAGCTGCGAAGCATTGCGCCACGGCAGCACGGCCGCGGCGATCGCGAGCCCGGGCAGGAACAGCGAAACGAAGGGGTTGGTGGCGCCGCCGGAGAAGAAGAGCAGCGCCGTGAGCGCGGCCAGGTCGACGAGCAGTTGGCCCATCAGATCGAGATCGGTGCGGCGCTTGGCCCGCTCCACGCCGCTGCGTGCGCGCACCCAGGTGAGCACGTTGAACAGCACTTCGAGCGCGACGATGGTGAGCATCGGCTCGAGCGGCAGACGCACGCCGAGCCAGAGTTGCGCCACGCCGATGGTCGCGAGCTGGCCGACGATGGCCAGACAGCGCAGCCAGAAAAGCTGCACGACGTTGGTTCGCTCGATAGGGAAATGAGTCATCCGACAAGTGTACCAAGTCCGGGTCTCGCGCCATTGGGCCATTCCGGCGCTGCGACACTCTGCCGCACAGCGCAATGCCGGGCGCCCCGCGGCGGCGCGCACACGCCGCGCGGGGCGCGACTACAATGGTCGTCCACGTCGCGCGCGCTCTCGCGCCGCGCAACGACTCATGCGATACCGGGCGACGCCCGTTCGTCCGTTCGCCCGTCCACCGATAACGACAAGGAGTTTGCATGAAGCACAAGCTATGGATGGCCGCCGCGCTCAGTCTCGGCATGGCCTCGGCGTTTGCCCAGACCGGCGCCGTGGACGTCACCGATGCATGGGCGCGCGGCACCGTGCCGGGCCAGAGCGCGACGGGCGTCTTCATGACGCTGCAGGCGCATGGGCCGACCACGCTCGTCGGGGTGAGCACGCCGGCGGCGGCCAACGCCGAAGTGCACGAGATGAAACTCGAAGGCACGCTGATGAAGATGCGTGCGCTGCCCCACGGACTGCCGTTGCCGGCCAACGAGCCCGTGCAGCTCAAGCCGGGCGGCTATCACATCATGCTTACCGACCTGAGAGCACCGCTCAAGAAGGGCGACAGCGTGGCGCTCACGCTGCGCTTCGAGTCGGCAGACCACAAGAAAACCGAGCAGCAGGTGCAGGTGCCGGTGCGCGACCTGACGGCCGGCGCTCCCGGCGGTGGCATGGCCGGCATGGCGCACGGCGCCCACGGCAGCAAGTAAGCGCTGCGCGAGGCCCCATGGCCAACAAGACCCTCGGCACGCGGCAGAAGATGATGTTTCGCGGGGCGTCCGGCAAGTCGGGCGGCCCCGGCGGCCCCGGCGTTCCGGGGCGCACGCGTGCGCCGGCGCCTCGCCGCGGCACGCCGTCAGGGGGCGCGGTCGGCGGCGGTGCCGTCGATCGCTACACCGGCGTCAAGCAACGCCGTGCGAAGACAAGCGGGACATAGGCAGGCGAGGGCGCCCGTGCGTGCGAGCACGGGCAGATGCGGCCAGTCCAGACACCAGCAGCGCACCTCATGTGCATTCGGCGACAACGCTGCGCCGCACCTCACCGCCGCGCCGCAACGCGGGCATTGCGGCGCATCGCCGGCTGCGGCCGCGGCGCCTTCCCGCTTTCCGGCGACATCTTTGTCGATCATCTCAGCGCTCCTGCGACTCCTGTCGCCCCACCACTCCCGCCACTCCCACCACTCCCGCCACTCCGGCTGCTCCGACCGCTCCGATCGATATGCGCGCAGCCTCCCTTCGACCTTCGTGTTCCCTTCATGCGCGTGGCACGAACGCGTCTGGCGGCGAGCCAGTTGCGCCACTGCAACAGCGTCGCGCCGACCATTGAGCGCATCGGCGTGTGCGCTCGGCGGGGCAAAAAATGCAATGCCGTAAAAATCGGCCATTGAGCGGCGTCCGTCAACGAGTGAAAGGGGTGATACGCACCTGCGACCGGGTGCCGCTGGCGGGGCGGGAATTGCCGCCTTCGCGGTTACGCCCGAGCATGCGCCCGAGGGTGACGACGGACCAACTCCGAGGCCGGCGTCGGCGTGCTCCGAAACGCGTCGACGCCCCGCACGCACGGGCCTCTTGGCTGTACAATGCGCCGTGTTTCTGGTCCACCTGCAAAAACCTTCCCGCCATGTCCGATCTGCCACTGAATTCCATCGACGACATCGCACCCGCTCTCAAGGCAGAAATTCTGGCCGAGGCGATGCCGTACATCCGCAAGTATCACGGCAAGACCGTGGTGATCAAATACGGCGGCAACGCAATGACCGAAGAGCGCCTGAAGCAGGGCTTCGCGCGCGACGTCATTCTGCTCAAGCTGGTCGGCATCAACCCGGTGGTGGTGCATGGCGGCGGCCCGCAGATCGATCAGGCGCTCAAGAAGATCGGCAAGCAGGGCACGTTCGTGCAGGGCATGCGAGTGACCGACGAAGACACCATGGAAGTGGTCGAATGGGTGCTCGGCGGCGAAGTCCAGCAAGACATCGTGATGCTGATCAACCAGTACGGCGGTCAGGCCGTGGGCCTCACCGGCAAGGACGGCGGTCTCATCAACGCACGCAAGATGCTCATGCCGGATCGCGAGAACGCAGGGCAGTTCCTCGACATCGGTTTCGTCGGCGAAGTCGAGTCGATCAACCCGGCCGTGGTGCGCGCGCTGCAGGATGACGCGTTCATCCCGGTGATCTCGCCGATCGGCGTGGGCGAAGACGGCCAGGCGTACAACATCAACGCCGACCTCGTGGCCGGCAAGCTCGCGACGGTGCTCGGCGCGGAGAAGCTCGTGATGATGACCAACATTCCGGGCGTGATGGACAAGGACGGCAATCTGCTGACCGATCTGTCGGCGCGCGAAATCGATGAGCTGTTCGCGGACGGCACGATCTCGGGCGGCATGTTGCCGAAGATCTCGTCGGCACTCGACGCGGCCAAGAGCGGCGTGAAGTCGGTGCACATCGTGGACGGCCGCATCGAACATTCGGTGCTGCTCGAGATTCTGACCGAGCAACCGTTCGGCACGATGATCCGCTCGCACTGAGCGCAGCGGCGCGAGCGGCCGATCGACGATCGCCGTCGGCTCATGGGCGGACCCTGCGGGGTCCGCTTTGCATTGCGGCCTGTGCTCTCCATGCACGTCCCCACATCCTCACATCCCTCCCCCACTGCGCGCGCCCATCGTCGCGCGTGCCCCCTTTCCCGAACTTTCTGACGATCGACCATGCCCACCCCTGCCTTTTTTTCGTGGAGCGGCGGTAAGGATTCCTGCCTTGCGCTGCATCATGCGCTGTCGTGCGACGCGAGCGGCGCACCGCACTATGACGTGCGGCGTCTGCTGGCGATGTTCGACGAGACCGGCGACAGCTCACGCTCGCACGGCTTGCCGCGAGCGCTGATGCAGGCGCAGGCCGACGCGCTGGGCATCGCACTCGACGTCGGACAGGCAGGCTGGCAGACCTACGAAGCGGCGTTCGTGGCGCGGTTGCGCGCCATGCGCGCACAGGGCGTCACGCATGGCCTGTTCGGCGATATTGATCTGCAGCCACATCGCGACTGGGAAGAAAAAGTGTGCGCGGCGGCCGGCATGACGGCGGTGCTGCCGCTCTGGCAACGCGATCGGCTCACGCTCGCGCACGAGTTCATCTCACTGGGTTATCGCGCGGTGATCGTGTGTGTGAACGGACGCCATCTCGGCCCCGAGTTCGTCGGACGCGAATACGACGCCGCGCTGCTGGCCGACTTGCCGGCGAGCGTCGACGTGTGCGGCGAGAACGGCGAGTTTCATACCTTCGCCTATGACGGACCGCGCTTCACGCGAGCGGTGCCGTGGCGCATCGAACGCGTCGAGACGATTCACGGCCCGAAGGAATACGGCGCCACGCCGTACCACCGCGCGCATATCGTCGCCGCCCCGTGAGGCGCCACGCCGTGCCGCTTGCGCGCGCGGGGGCGCACCAGCCGGTGCGACATGCCGGTGCGACACGCCGATGCGACATGCCGGCGCGACCCGATGTCTCATGCCGGCCGCCAGCTGACGCAATTCGTCGAGCCGCTTGGCGGCGGGGCTCGGCAGAATGCCCTGACGGCGACGAAAGCGAAACCGCCCCGCTCGCGACGCGAAGCGGGGCGGCTCGCCCAGGCGGGCGAGCGCGCGCTACAGGTCGAGCACCAGCATGGCCGACCGACTGCGCGAGCAGCACGGCAGGATCTGGTCGTTGGCCGCGCGCTCTTCGTCGGTGAGATACACGTCGCGATGGTCCGGCGTGCCGTCGATCACGCGCGTGAGGCAGGTGCCGCACACGCCTTGCTCGCAGGAAGTCTGCACTTGCACGCCTTGCGCGGCCAGTGCGGCGACGATGGTCTCGCCGGCTGCCACGTCGATCACGCGGCCGCTCGAATGCAGCTTCACCTGGAACGGCCGGTCACCGTCGGTATCCGCTTGCGCCGGTGCGGCGAAGTACTCGCGGTGCACATTGCCTTCAGGCCACTGCGCGGCGTCGGCGCGCGCGAGCACCGCTTCGATGAAGCCGGCGGGGCCGCACACGTACAGATGCTTGCCGCCCGAGGGCTGCGCGAGAATGGCGTCGAGATCGGCGCGCTCGCCTTCGCTGTCGAAATAGAGCCGCGTCCTGGCCGCGAGATCCGCCTGCGCGAAGCGATCGCGAAATGCCGTGCGCGCCGGTTCGCGCGTGCAGTAGTGCACTTCGAACGAGGCGCCGCTCGCGGCAAGCGACTGCGCCATGCACAGGATCGGCGTCACGCCGATGCCGCCGGCGAGCAGAATACTGTGCGTGGCCTGCGGCGCGAGCGGGAAATGATTGCGCGGCTCGCTGATCTCGACTTCGGCGCCCGCGGCGAGCGCATGCATTGCCACGGAGCCGCCGCGAGAAGCCGGATCGCGCAGCACGCCCACACAGTACCGGTGCGTCTCGCCCGGTGCGTTGCACAGCGAATATTGCCGCACGAGCGCGCCGCCGAGATGCACGTCGATGTGCGCGCCGGCCGTGAATGCCGGCAGCGCACTGCCGTCGATACTCACGAACTCGAATTCGCAGATGTCGGTCGCGACATCGCGCCTGTTCGCCAGCCTGACCTTCATGCCGCGCTCTCCACGGCCGGACCGGAAGCCGCGCGTTCGGCCTCGATCAGACGATCGAGCACCTTGCGCGACTGCACGCCGCCGGCGTCAATGTTCAGCTTGAGAATCTTCTTGTCCGGATATGCCGAAAGATTGCGCTGCTGCGCTTCGAGCACTTCCTGGTCTTCGGCGAAGATGCCGCCCTGGCCACGCTTGATCGCGGCGGTCAGGTCGGCGTCCTGCGGCTTGAAGTTGCGCGCCATGCCCCAGAAGTACCAGATCGACTCGTCCGTCTCGGGCGTGATGAAGTCGACGACGATGCTGCCGGCCTTCTTGTCGGCGGGGGCGTGGTAGCCGCCATGGCCCGCGTGCGCGACGCCCACTTCGATCATCACGTGGCTTGGCGGTGTGAACCGGCAGATCTGCCAGCGATCGCACGGCACCTGATCGTCCAGACCGTTCGCGCGCAGCGCGCTTGCCCAGAACGGCGGCGCCTTGATGTTCTCCATGTGGCGCTCGGTGATCACCATGTCGCCTTCGACGGTCGTCTTCGGCGGCGCTTCTTCGATCTCTTCCTGGCCGATGCTCGTCGCGTGTACGTAGGTCTCGTGCGTGAGATCCATCAGGTTGTCGATCATCAGGCGGTAGTCGCACTTGATGTGATACAGACCGCCGCCGTAGGCCCACTGGTCGCTTACCGCCCATTCCAGATGCGGAATCTCGTCGGGATTGGCGAGCGACGCGTCGCCCGGCCACACCCACACGAAGCCGTAGCGCTCCACGCACGGGTAGGCGCGCGTCTTCGGAAAGCCGCCCACGCGCTGGCCGACCATCTTCGTGCACTTGCCGCCGCCGTCCACCGTCAGGCCGTGATAGCCGCACACCAGATGGCCGTCCTTCACGAAGCCCAGCGACAGCGCCGCGCCGCGATGCGGGCAGAAGTCTTCGAGCGCGGCGACGTTGCCGTTCGCCTCGCGAAAGAAGACCATCGCTTCGTTGCAGATCTTGCGGCCCAGCGGCTTGTCGGCGAACTCGTCCGGCGTGCAGGCCACGTACCAGGTGTTTTTGAGGAACATGATCGGTTGTCTCCTTGGCGCGCGCTCACCCGGCGCGCGCTCGTTTCGATAGGGGTGGAAGGTGATGAAAAATGTGGGGCCGACGATGCGCGTCGGCGCCTAGAGCAGTTGCGCGCCCATGCTGTGTTCCTGTGTGACGATGTGCTCGCGGCACATGAATTCGGCCCGGTCGGGCTGACGCGCCGCAATGGCCTCGACGATCGCGTGGTGCTGCCGGTGCGCGTACGCGATGATGTCCGCGTACTGGCGCCGGTCCTCGTGCCCGAAGGCCACCGTGCGCGGCGCGACGAACGGCACGAGGTTGCAGCGCGCGATGAAGCCTTCGAGCAACGGATTGCGTGCGCCGGTCACGAGCAGATCGTGAAAGCGCGCATTGAGCGATGCGTAGCCGATCTGCACTTCCGGCGTCATGGTATGGCCCGCGAGCAGCGCGTCGCCTTCGGCCAGCAGGTCGCGCAACCGGACCAGCAACTCGGCGCCGGCGCCTTTCTCGGCCAGCAGCCGTGCGGCGTAGCCTTCGAGCGCGCCGCGCAGGTGCAGCGCCTCGATGCTCTCTTCGCGCGTATGCGCCCGCACGGCATAGCCGCGCTGCCCGGCGCGCACGACGAGCCCTTCTTCGGCCAGCACCGGCAGCGCCTGCCGTATCGGCATGCGAGAGACGCCGAGCTGCTCGGCAAGTTTCGCTTCGGCCAGCCGCTCGCCCGGCGCGAGCTCGCCCTTGAGGATCATCTCGCGCAATTGAACCGTGGTAGGCGTGGGGTGCAGCATGCGTTTCCTTTCGTTCGATGGACAAGCGCGCCGGTCCCTCAGAGCCGGCTTTTTTTCATTATGGGATCCCATAATTACAAAACGCATCAGTAAATACCCTGCTTTATGCGAATATGGGATCCCGTATAGACTCGGGCCAGCATAATCAAAGGCGTCGTCGGGTGCCGCGGGGTGACGTTATCCCCACGCGCGCGCATCGCGAGACGCGAAACGGAGACTAAAGCGTGGCAAAGATCATTGGGGGGATCGGGACGTCGCACGTGCCGACCATCGGTGTGGCATACGACAAGGGCAAGCAGCAGGATCCCGCGTGGGCGCCGCTGTTCCAGGGCTACGAGCCGGTGGCCAGGTGGCTGGCCGAGAAGCAGGCCGACGTGCTGGTGTTTTTCTACAACGACCACGCGACCACGTTTTTCTTCGACATGTACCCGACCTTCGCGCTCGGCGTGGGCGAGTCGTTCCCGATCGCCGACGAAGGCGCGGGCCTGCGCCCGCTGCCGCCGATCCGGGGCGACGTTGCGCTGCAGGCGCATATCGCCGAGTCGCTCGTGAACGACGAGTTCGACATCACCGTGTTTCAGGACAAGCCGATCGATCACGGCTGCGCTTCGCCGCTGCCGTTGCTCTGGCCGCACAAGCCGGACTGGCCGGGCACCGTGGTGCCGATTGCGATCAACGTGCTGCAGTACCCGCTGCCCACCGGCCGTCGCTGCTATCGGCTCGGTCAGGCGGTGCGTCGCGCCATCGAGTCGTATCCCGAGGACCTGCGCGTGGTCGTCGTCGGCACGGGCGGGCTTTCGCACCAGATTCACGGCGAACGCGCGGGTTACAACGACGAGGCGTGGGACCGCGAGTTCCTCGAGCTGCTGGAGCACCAACCCGAGACGCTCGCCGAACTCAGGCACGTGGACTATGTGCGGCGCGGCGGCGCCGAGAGCGTCGAGCAGATCATGTGGCTGTCGATGCGCGGCGCGTTGAGCCCGCGCATCCGCCGCACGCACCTGAACTACTACCTGGCGACGACCACGGCCATGACCGTCGCGCTGTACGAGGAACTCGCATGAACCCGCAACTCGAAGGCATCGAGGCGATCACCGGCACCTACGCGTTCGATTTGCGCGTGAGCAATCGCACGCTCGCGCTCAATCGCTTCTTCTGGCACATGATTCGCGCCGAACATCGCGAGACGTACCTCGCCGACCCCGTTGGCGCCATGACGCAGGCCGGCCTCACGGCCGAAGAGCAGGCAATGGTGCAGGCGCAGGACTGGCTCGGCCTCGTGCGTCACGGCGTGAATTTCTTCGTGCTGGAGAAGTTCGCGCGCGTGGTGCGCAAGACCAATCTCGAAGTGTATGCGCTCATGCGCGGCGAGACGTTCGACGAGTTCATGGCAACCCGGCGCGTGCCGACCATGCGGTGAGCGCACCGGAGGCCATCCATCGCATGTCGATCGACACGTCCGTGAGCTTCACCACCGCCACGCCGGCGCCGGCCGCGAGCACGGCCACGTCGGGGGCGTCGCCGGCATCCGCGGCCCGGCTCGGCTGTCACGAGCGCGGCACATGGAGCCGCGCGCCGCAGAACAACGACGCCACGCTGCTGTGCCGCAAGCTGCGCGGCCTGCGCGCCATGGTCGCCGTGCTCGAATGCGAGTCGGTCGCGCGCGCGGCGCGCATGCTGCACCTCTCGCAGTCGGCCGTTGCGCGATCGATCACCGACATCGAGACGGAACTGGGCTTTCCGCTCTTTCATCGCAGCGCCCGCGGCCTGATCCCGAATGCCGCCGGCCAGCGCCTCGGCGTGCGCGCCACGCGCGCGCTTGCCGAGCTCGCCAACGGCTACCGCGAAGCGTTTGCGGCGACGGCCTCGCAGTCCGATGGCGGCGCGCGCGCCGCGAGTCGCTTTGCCGCCGTGGTCGCCCCGCAGCAGCTCACGAGCTTCATCGCCGTGGCGGAACTCGGCAGCGGGCCGCTCGCCGCGAGTCGGCTGCAGTGCTCGCAGCCGACGATCCAGCGCAATCTCGATCAGCTCGAAGACCTCATCGGCATCAAGCTGTTCCGGCGCACACCGCGCGGCACGCGTCTGACCGACGAAGCGATGGCCCTGCTCGGGCCGGTCAAGCGCGCACTGGCCGAACTCGCAATCGCCGAAGACGAGCTCGCGCCTTTCGGCGGCCGCCAGCAAGGCACGGTGATCGTGGCAGCGCTGCCGCTCTCGAGCGGCTTTCTTCTGCCGAAAGCCATCGACAGCCTGCTGCACAAGTCGCCGTATCTCACCGTCACCGTGGTCGACGGCACCTATGAGGCGCTCGTTCGCCAACTGCGCCAGGCAGACGTGGACATGATCGTCGGCGCGTTGCGCGCGAACGACGTGCCTGCGGACATTCGTCAGGAAGCGCTGTTCGAGGACCACCTCTCGGTCGTCGCGCGCGCGGATCACCCATGCCTGTCGCGGGGCCGCTCGCCCACGCTCGCCGAGCTGCTGGAGTACGGCTGGGTGAGCCCGCTGCCGTGCACGCCCGCGCGCGGCGTGTTCGAGCGCGTGTTCCAGGCCGAGGGTCTGCCGCTGCCCCAAACGCAGGTGCAGGCGAGCAGTTCGCCGGTGGTGCGCGGCCTGTTGTCCTCGAGCGACAGGCTCGCGCTGCTCTCGCCGGTGCAGATCACCTCGGAGCTGCGCACGGGCGAGCTCGCCGTGGTGCCGGTGACACTGCAGCACGCGCGCCGCGCCATCGGCGTGGCAACACGCCGCGACGGCCTGCTCTCGCCGGCCGCCGAGCAATTGCTCGACGAACTGCGCGTGCTCGCGCCGACGATGCAGCATCCGACGTGAATCCCGCGTCATGCGCTCGGCGAGTGCGGCGAAATTCGCCGGATTCGCCATGAGTTGCATGACGCTGCGCGCGGCTTCGCGCACCACTTTCCCGGCGCGCGACGCGCTCTCTCGACAGCCTGTGCGGCCTTGCCCGGCGGGGGTTTCACCGCGCAGGCGAGCGGCGTCCCGCAGTGCGCGACGTCGCTCGCAAGACGTGCCACGTTTCGTAGGGGAAATCTCGGGGATATACGAAAAACGCAACGCTCGACGCGGGACTTTCATTCGACGTCGCCATTTCGGCTGCCTAAGCTGTTCCGGACATTATCGAGAAGGCGCGCCAACTCCCGGCGCGCTCATCGGAAAAACGGAGCGGCGCGAGACGCCGACGAGGAGACGACACTATGATGAAGCGCCACCTGTGGCTCGCTGTGGCACTCGCGAGCGTTTGCCAATTCACCGCCATTCCCACCATTTCGTCGGCCCGCGCCGAAGAGATCAAGGTCGGCGTGCTCGGACTGTTCTCCGGCTCGGCCTCGTGGTGGGGCACCGAGTATCGCCGCGGCCTGAACCTGTGGATGGAGCAGAACAAGGGCAAGGTCGGCGACGACACGCTCGTGCTGCTCGAACGCGACGAGGGCGGCGTGAATCCGCAGCGCACGCGCCAGCTTGCCCAGGAACTCGTGGTGCGCGACCAGGTGCAGTACCTGTTCGGCGGCTCGTACACGCCGAACGTGCTCGCGATGGCCGACGTGGCGAACCAGACGAAGACGCCGCTCGTGATCGGCAACTCGGGCACTTCGAGCGTCACGCTCAAGTCGCCGTACTTCGTGCGCACCGGCTTCACGCAATGGACGGTGAGCGTGCCGCTGGTGCAGTACGCCGCGAGCAAGGGCATCAAGAATGCGGCCATCGTGGTCGCCGACTTCGCCACCGGCTACGACGCCATCGACGCCTACTCGGATACGTTCAGGAAGGCCGGCGGCACGATCAGTACCGAAGTGAAGGTACCGCTGGGCACCACGGACTTCTCGAGCTACCTGCAGCGCGTGCGCGACGCCAAGCCGCAGGCCGTCTTCATGTTCATGCCGGTCGGCCCGATGTCGGCTGGCTTCGTCAAGGCGTTCAAGGAGCGTGAGCTCGACCGCGCCGGCATCCAGCTCTTCGCCACAACCGAGACGATGGAGTCGGACCTGCCCGCCATCGGCGACAGCGCGCTGGGCACCATCACCGCGCTGCACTACTCGCCGTTCCTCAACACGCCGGAGAACAACGCGTTCGTGAAGGCCTACAAGGCCAAGTACGGTGCAGGCGCGCTGCCGTCGATCGCGTCGGTGGCCGCCTACGACTCCATGACGCTCATCGCCCAGATGGTCCGGGCGACCAAGGGAAAGAAGGACGCGGACAAGGCGATAGCCGCCGTGAAGGGCTACAGCTGGACGAGCCCGCGCGGTCCGGTGTCGATCGATCCGAAGACCCGCGAGATCGTGCAGAACGTGTATATCCGCCGCGTGGAGACCATTGACGGCAAGCTCGGCAACAAGCCGATCGAGACCTACAAGTCCGTGGTCGAGCCGTGGCATCAGAGCCACCCGCAGGTGGCCGCCAAGTAAGGCGCACGACGTCGCTCAGCCCGTTCGGTAATTCCTCATGACGCAATCGCTTGCCACCTTCCTGTCGCTGTCGATCGACGGTGTGGCCTACGGGATGTTGCTGTTCCTTATCTCCGTGGGCCTCACGGTCACGCTCGGCGTGATGCGCGTGGTCAACCTCGCGCATTCCGCCTTCGCCATGATCGGCGGCTATTTCACCCTGTGGGCCATGCAGCGCGCGGGGCTCGACTTCTTCGCCGCGCTGCTCGTCGGCGTGGCGGGCACGATGGCGCTCGGGGCGATCCTCGAGCGCACGCTGTATCGCTGGGTCTACACGGCCAACGGTCTGGGGCAACTGCTCATGACGATCGGCCTCGCGTTCATCATCTGCGCGATCGCGAAGCATCTGGCCGGCACCGAGCTGCAGACCATTCCGGTGCCCCAGGCCCTGCGCGGCACCTGGGATGTGGGCGGCTTCTCGGTGTCCGTCTATCGCGTGTTCGCGCTGGTGTGCAGTGCGGTCGTGGCGCTGGGCATCTGGTGGGCGCTGGAGCGCACGCCGTTCGGCGCGAAGCTGCGCGCCGCCGTCGACAACCCGCGCATGGCGCGCTGCGTCGGCATCGACGTGCCGCTCGTGTTCTCCATCACGTTCGCCATCGGGTGCGGTCTGTCGGGGCTGGGCGGCGCGCTCTCGAGCCAGATCCTGCCGCTCGAGCCGTACTACGGTCTGAAATATCTGGTGCTCGTGCTGATCGTGGTCGCCGCCGGCGGCCTGGGCAGCCTGCGCGGTTCGCTGTACGCGGGGCTGCTGCTCGGACTCATCGACACGCTTGGCCGCTACTACGTGCCGGCGCTTGGCGCGTTCATGATCTATCTGGCCGTGCTGGCCATTCTGCTCGTCCGCCCGCAAGGGCTGGTCGGGCGCGCCTGAGCGGAGGACGACGATGCCGCAAACGAATCCTTCGCATCCGGCCGCGGGCGCGGCACAGGTCGAGCAGGTCGAGCAAGTCGGGGCGGCCCTGCGCCGCAAGCGCCTCGGCATGCTCGACGCGCTGCTGCTGCTTGCCGCGCTCGCCACTTACTTCTTCGCCGATCTGTATCTCGCGCTCGCCACGAGCGTGCTGATCATGATCATCTTTGCGCTCTCGCTCGATCTCGTGCAGGGCTACTGCGGCATCGAGACGCTAGGCCACGCCGCGTTCTTCGGCAGCGGCGCCTATGCGGCGGGCCTGTTCGCGCTGCACGTGTCGCCCGATCCGCTGCTCGGACTCGCGGCCGGCGCGGTGCTCGCGGCGGCCGTCGGCCTGGTCACGGGCATCGTGGTGCTGCGCGTGAGCGGTCTCACGCAGATCATGCTCACGCTCGCGTGTGCCACGCTGCTCTACGAGGCCGGCAACGTCGCCAAGTCGATCACGATGGGCGATGACGGTCTGACGGGCTACAGCATCGCGCCCGTGCTCGGCATGTTCGAGTTCGATATCTATGGCCACACGGCATACGTCTATGCGCTCGTGGTGCTGATCGTCGTCTACCTGTTCACGCGGTTTCTCGTGAACTCGCCCTTCGGACTTGCCGTGCAGGGCATTCGCGAGAACGCCATGCGCATGTCGCTGCTCGGCGTGCGCGTCGGCCTGCGTCGTCTGATGCTCTACACCCTCGCGGCGGCCGTGGCCGGCGTGGCGGGGGCGCTCTCGGCGCAGGTGAACAACATCGTGGCGCTCGACACGCTCTCGTTCACGCTCTCGGCCAACGTGCTCGTGATGCTCGCGCTCGGCGGCACCGGGCGGCTTTATGGCGCCGTGCTCGGCGCCGTCGTCTTCATGGTGCTGTCCGACCGCATCGCCGCCGTCGATCCGACTAACTGGCTCGCCGCGCTCGGCGTGCTGCTCATCGTGGTTGTGCGTTTTGCGCCGGACGGCCTGATCGGTCTCGTCGATCGCTTCTCCGCGCGTCTTCGCCGCACGCGCCGGCGCCCGGCCGAAGCGCCGGGGACGGCGAGCGGCGCGGCCACTTCGACGCCCACCGACAAGGAGGTCACGCCGTGAGCGCCGCACTCGAAATTCAGGGGCTGTCCAAGCGTTTCGGCCAGCTCGACGTTACGCGCAACGTCAGCCTTTCGCTGCCCGTGGGCGCGCGCCACGCGCTGATCGGGCCGAACGGCGCCGGCAAGAGCACGCTGATGAACCTGCTCACGGGCGTGCTCAAGCCGAACGCCGGCGTGGTGCGCGTGGGCGGCACCGACGTGACGACGATGCCCTCGCACAAGCGCGTGAAGCTGGGCCTCGCGCGCACGTTTCAGCTCAACACGCTGTTCGACACGCTTACCGTGGCCGAGAACGTGGCCATGGCGCTCGCCTCGCGCCGCGGGCTCGACGGCCGCATCGGCAAGCCGCTGGCGGCGCGCCCGGCCGTGGTGGAGGAGGCGGCGGAGCGCCTGCGCGCGCTGGGCATGCTCGAACTCGCGGGCCGGCGCATCAACGAGCTGGCCTACGGCCAGCGCCGGCAGGTGGAAATCGCGCTCGGCCTCGCGCTGGACCCGAAGGTGCTGCTGCTCGACGAGCCGGTCGCCGGCGTGCCGTCAGGGCAGGGGCGCAAGTTGTTCGAGCTGCTCGAACGCCTGCCGCATGACGTGGCGGTGATGGTCATCGAGCACGACATGGACCTGGTCTTCCGTTTTGCACGCCGCATCACGGTGCTCGTCGAAGGCGCCGTGCTGATGGAAGGCGAGAGGGACGAAGTGCGCCGCGATCCGCGCGTGCGCGACATCTATCTGGGGCGCCGCCATCATGACTGACATCCTGCTCGACGCCAGCGGCCTGTGCACCGGCTACGGCGAGACCATCGTGCTCGAGGATCTGAGCGTGCGCGTGCGCGCGGGAGAGGCCGTGGCCATTCTCGGGCGCAACGGCGTGGGCAAGAGCACGTTGCTGCTCAGCCTGCTCGGCCTCACCACCCGCCACGGCGGCGTGGTGCGCTATCGCGGCGACGACGTTTCCTCGTGGCCGGCCTACAGGCGGGCGCGTGCAGGCCTCGCGCTGGTGCCGCAGGAGCGCGAGATCTTCAAGTCGCTCTCGGTCGAAGAGAACCTGCAGGTCTCGGCAATGGGCGCGTCCGACGGCGCCTGGACGCTCGAGCGCATCTATGACCTTTTCCCGCGCCTGCACGAGCGGCGCCGCAACCTCGGCAATCAGCTCTCGGGCGGCGAACAGCAGATGCTCGCCATCGGCCGTGCGCTGATCGGCAACCCGCACGTGGTGCTGTTCGACGAGCCGTTCGAAGGGCTCGCGCCCGTGATCGTCGATCAGCTGGTCGATGCGTTCTGGAAACTGCGCGCGCACGGCGGCATGGGCGTGGTGCTCGTGGAGCAGCACGCGGAACTCGGACTCGAGCTGACCGATCGTGCGCTGGTGCTCGACCGCGGCCGCGAAGTCTGGGCGGGACAGAGCCGCGAGCTGGCCGCGTCGCCCGAATTGCTCGGCAGCCTGGTCGGACTCGAGAACGCGTAAGCATTGGCAATACGAATGGATGACAAACTCATGAGCACTACACAGAACACGCAAGCCGCCGGCCGCGCGGGCCTTGTCGTCAGCGCGCATTCGGCCGATTTCGTCTGGCGCGCCGCCGGGACCATCGCCACGCACGTGGCGCAGGGCTATCGCATGAAGGTCGTGTGCCTGTCGTTTGGCGAGCGCGGCGAGTCGGCCAAGCTCTGGCGCAAGGGCGCGCAGATGACCGAAGCGAAGGTCAAGGCGGCACGTCGCGAGGAGGCGCAGCGCGCGGCCGACATTCTCGGCGCGGAAATCGAATTTCTCGACATCGGCGACTACCCGATGCGCGTGTCGGACGAAACGCTGTTCCGGCTGGTCGACATCTATCGCGAACTCCAGCCGTCGTTCGTGCTGAGCCACTCGGAGAAGGATCCGTACAACTTCGACCATCCGCTCGCCATGCACGTCACGCAGGAAGCCCGCGTCATCGCGCAGGCCGAAGGCCACAAACCGGGGGAAAAGATCATCGGCGCGCCGGCCGTGCTCGCGTTCGAGCCGCATCAGACCGAGCAGTGCGAATGGGTTCCCAATACGTTCGTCGACATCACGCCCGTGTGGGACAAGAAGCGCGCCGCGATCGAATGCATGGCCGGTCAGGAACACCTGTGGGACTACTACACGCGCGTGGCGCTGCAGCGCGGCGTGCAGGCCAAGCGCAACATCGGCATTACGGCGGCGCGCGACATCCGGTATGCGGAGGGGCTGATGCGCCTCACGCCGACCGTCACGGAGCAACTGTCATGATTCGCGGCGTCGTCGTTCGTCGGATTCCCCGTGTCGATGCCGCGACGCTCGACGTGCTGCGCAGCGCGGGCAGCGCCACCGTCCACGAGGCCCAAAGTCGCCTCGGGCTGATGGCCACGTACCTGCGTCCGATCTACGCGGGCGCGTGCGTGGCGGGCAGTGCCGTGACGGTGCTCGCGCCGCCGTCCGACAACTGGATGCTGCACGTTGCCGTGGAGCAGGCGCGGGCGGGCGACGTCGTGGTCGTGGGCGTGACCTCGCCGTGCGACGACGGCTATTTCGGCGATCTGCTCGCCACGTCGATGAAGGCGCGCGGCGTGGCCGGGCTGATCATCGACGCGGGCTGCCGCGACATCGGCACGCTCACCGAAATGCAGTTCCCGGTGTGGTCGAAGGCCATCTCGTCGCAGGGCACGGTAAAGGAGACGCTCGGCTCCGTGAACGTGCCGGTCGTGTGCGCGAACCAGATCGTCAATCCGGGCGACGTGATCGTCGCCGACGACGACGGTGTGGTGGTCGTGCCGCACGCCACCGCGCAGACGGTGGCGAAGGCCGCCGCGGCGCGCGGCGCCGACGAAGCATACAAGCGCGGCGTGCTCGCGAGCGGCACGCTGGGACTCGACTACTACAAGATGCGCGAACGCCTTGCCGCGAAGGGGCTGCGCTACGTCGACTCGCTCGACGAGCTGCAGGGGCAGTGACGGCCGACATGAAACACTCCCAGACGCGCATTCCGGCCGCGGTGATCCGCGGCGGCACCTCGAAGGGGCTGTATTTCCTCGCCGGGGATCTGCCCGCCGACACCGCCGCGCGCGACGCCGTGCTGCTCGCGGCGATGGGCTCGCCCGACGCGCGCCAGATCGACGGCATGGGCGGCGCCAATCCCCTCACCAGCAAGGTCGCGATCGTCTCGCGCGCGACGCGGCCCGATGCCGACGTCGACTATCTGTTCGCGCAGGTCGTGGTCGACGAGGCGCGCGTGGACTACGGACAGAACTGCGGCAATCTGCTCGCGGGCGTGGGTCCGTTCGCGATCGAGCGCGGCCTCGTGGCGATCGCGGGCGAGGTGACCGAGGTCGGCATTCACATGGTCAACACCGGGCAGGTGGCGGTCGCCGCCGTGCAGACGCCGGGCGGCGAGGTGAGGTACGACGGCGAGGTGGCCATCGACGGCGTGCCGGGCACGGCCGCGCCGATTCCGCTGATGTTTCGCGACACCGCCGGCGCGACCTGCGGCGCGCTGTTCCCGACGGGGCGGCGTCAGGACGTGGTCGAGGGCGTCGCCGTGACGTGCATCGACAACGGCATGCCGCTCGTGCTCCTGCGGGCGGCGGACGTGGGTTGCACCGGCGCCGAGCCTTGGCAGGCACTCGATGCGAGCGCCGATTTTCAGGCGATGCGCGAGCGGATCGAGACGATCCGCCTGGCGCTCGGCGAGCGCATGAATCTCGGCGACGTTCGCTCGCGCACCGTGCCCAAGATGTGTCTCGTCGCACCGCCCCGGGCGGGCGGCGCGCTCGCGACGCGTTGTTTCATTCCGCACCGCTGCCATTCGGCCATCGGCGTGCTGGCGGCGGTGAGCGTGGCGACCGCCGCGGCCCTACCGGGGACCGTTTGCCACGACATGGCCGTGGTGCCGCCCGGCGAGGCGCCGCTACTCGCCATCGAACATCCGAGCGGCGAGTTCACGGTGCGTCTGGCGCTCGGCGCGAACGCGGCGGGCGAGACCGAAGTCGTCGGCGCAGGGCTGTTGCGCACCGCGCGCTGGCTCTTCGACGGTCAGGTGTGTGTGCCGCGCGCCGTCTGGGCGCAGGGAGGAAAGCCATGAGCGCCGATCGTCCCCCCTTGCTCATGCTTCCCGGCTTGCTGTGCGACCGGGTGGCCTGGGCTGCCACGGCGGCCTTGCTGCCGCAGTTCGATTGCCGCGTGCCGTCCTGGGGCACGCTCGACACCATCGGCGCGATGGCGCAGCACGTGCTGGCCACCGTCGCCGAGCCGCGGTTCGCAGTGGCGGGCCATTCGATGGGAGGACGCGTCGCGCTCGAAGTCGCGCGCCGCGCGCCGCATCGCGTCACCCATCTCGCGCTGCTCGACACCGGTTATCAGGCGCTGCCCGAAGGCGAGGCCGCCGACAAGGAGCGTGCGGGACGCGCCGCGCTGCTCGCGCGTGCGCGCGCCGAGGGCATGCGCGCGATGGGGCAGGTCTGGGCCACCGGCATGGTGCATCCCGACCAGATCGCGACACCGCTCTTCGAATCGATTCTCGACATGATCGAGCGCAGCAGCCCCGAGCAGTTCGCGGCACAGATCCACGCGCTGCTGGGAAGACCGGACGCCACTGCGGTGCTGGGCGAGCTGCGCTGCCCGACGCTCGTGCTGTGCGGGCGGCAAGACACGTGGAGTCCGCTCGCGCGGCACGAAATCATGGCCGGTCTGATCCCGGGCGCCGTGCTGCGTGTCGTCGAGCACAGCGCTCACATGAGTCCGATGGAACGTCCGCAGGCGGTGGCCGACGCGATGCGCGAATGGTTGGCCAGGCCCGCGCCGAACGCGGGAGCCACACAGGGGGCGGGCGCATGACGCACGACGTTCGGCCGACCGGCTCCGGCATTGATCAGCACACGCTCGACGCCGTGCTCGCGAAACAGGCGTGTTACGACCTGGTGATGCGCTTCGTCGCCTGTAACGATCGGCGCGACCCGCAGGGGCTCGCGGCGCTTTTCGCCGAGACGGGCGTGCTCGTGCGTCCGAACGGCGACACGCTCGTCGGGCCGGCCGCGATTGCCGCGGCCTATGCGGACCGGCCGGTCGACCGGCTCACGCGGCATCTCGTAGGCAACGTCCTCATCGACGTGACATCCGCGACGAGCGCTTGCGGCAGCAGCGCCGTGCTGCTCTGGAGCGGCTCGGCGCAGGACACGCCGGGGCCGTTCGGGCGGCCGGCGCAGGGACGTCAGGTGATGGGCGAATTCGAAGACATGTTCGTGCGTACCGCGCAGGGCTGGCGTATCGCCCGACGCGAGGCGCGTTTCACATTCGTGCGCGAGGCGTGAAGAAAAATCAGCGCTTCACGTCGCGCGGGGAGACATCGGAGTGCTCGGCCGAAGGGCGGTCGCATCGCCCAGGAGGCGGCAGGGCACGCCGGTAACGCTGTCGGCGCCGCCACGCTGCGAAGCAGGGCACAACGGCGGCGGGCGGCGGGCGGCAGGGCGGCAAGGCGGCGGGCGGTGCTCGCAGTCACCGGACAGGTGAGGCGAAGCAGCGGTGCCGCAGTCGTGCAGTCACGCCGTAGAAGAGGCCGGGCCGGCGACATTGTCGCGGGTCCGGAGACCGACTCGCGGGGGTGAGCAGACCCTCGAAGCTGTGTATTTCAAAAACAAGGGGACAGAAGTGAAAGGGAAACACGCATTGGCCGCTGGCCTGCTGTTGGGCGCAGGCCTGGCTCACGCACAAAGCAACGTGACGCTTTACGGGATCATCGATACCGGCATCGCGTATTACAACAACGCCGCCAACGGCGGCAGCTTCATCGGCGAGCCCACGCTCACCGGCAAGGTGCCGTCGCGCTTCGGCTTCAAGGGCGTCGAGGATCTGGGCGGCGGTCTGAAAGCCGTCTTCACGCTGGAAAACGGCTTCCAGCCGGGCACCGGCGGCCTGAACTACGGCGGCCGTCTGTTCGGCCGTCAGGCGAACGTGGGCCTGTCGGGCGCCTGGGGCACGCTGCTCGTCGGCCGTCAGAACAACATGACGTTCTACGTGACCGGCAACGCGGACGTGATCGGACCATCGATCTTCTCGCTCGCGAGTATCGATCCGTACATCGCCAATGCGCGCAGCGACAGCGCCATCGGCTACATGGGCAAATTCTCGGGCGTGACCATCGGCGCGACGTACAGCTTCGGGCGCGACGCTTCGTCGGCCGGCGGCCCGTCGGGGACCAACTGCGCGGGTAACGTGGCCGGCAATTATCAGGCCTGCAAGCAGTTCACCGGCCTGATCGGCTACGACTACGAGAACTTCGGCATCTCGGCGTCCTACGACCAGATGCGCGGCAACACCGGCGCGGCCGCACCGCTCACGAGCTCGAGCTACACCGACTCGCACTCGGTCATCAACGCGTACTACAAGTGGTCCTCGGGCCGCGTGGGCGGCGGCTGGATTCATCGCAACGTGAGCGCGGACGCCGCTTCGCTGCGCTCGGACATGTATTTCATCGGCCTCACCTATCTGCCCACGATCACCTGGGCGCTCGACGCGCAGGCCATCCGCTATCAGTTGAAGAGCCGCGCCAACGCGACGATGCTCATCGGCCGCGCCACGTATTCGCTGTCCAAGCGCACGTCGCTGTATGGCATGGCGGGCTGGGTGGCCAACAGCCGCAACGGTGCCGTGGCGATCGCCGCGGGCGGCTCGGTCGTGACCGGCAGCAACCAGTTCGGCACGATGCTGGGCATTCAGCACACGTTCTGAGCGCCGGCCTGCGACTCAGACAGCGCTTAGCAGGTTTACGCGGCATCGCGCGCTCCAGCGGTGTGAGGCGTCCGGGGGGGCGGCTCATGCCGGCGCGGTGCGGCGTCACTCCCGATGCGCGGCACGCGACGTGGTGGCGGTGCCGCGCGCCACGAGAGAGTGATCCGGCAGACGTCGCGCGGCAGCACCGTGTGCCGCCGTACATTCCCCGAGCTGCACCATCGCGCGCGATTTTCCTGCCCGGCCCGGGCCCAGAGGCTTGTATCATCTGCGGAACTCCCCGGGCCGATTTTTTTCTTCGACGACCCGTCGATATCCGATTCGATTCGCTTCACACCGTTTGCGTATGACACGACCCCACGCGCCGCTCGACGAGGGACTGAACGCGAGTGCGCGGCGCATTGCCGTGCCGTCCATTCTGCTCGGCACGTTTCTGGGCAATCTCGACGCGTCGATCGCCAACGTGGCGCTGCCGACCATTGCGCGCGATCTCGCGGCCGACCCGGCGTCGACCGTATGGGTCGTCAACGCCTATCAACTGATCTTCGCGATGGCCGTGCTGCCACTCGCCGCGCTCGGCGAGAAGCTTGGCTACCGACGCGTGTTCCTGTTCGGCGTGGCGGGCTTCACGCTGGCCTCGGCGGGCTGCGCGCTGGCGCCCGGCCTCGGCTGGCTCGTTGCCGCGCGCGTGGCACAGGGCCTGTGCGGCGCGTGCATGTCGACCATCGTGCCGGCGCTGCTGCGCATGGTGTTTCCGCCAAGCATGGGCGGACGCGCCATTTCGTTGCTCGCGCTCACCGTGGCGCTGTCGACGGCGGCCGGGCCGAGCGTGGCCGCCGGCCTTCTCTCGCTGGGCGACTGGCGATGGCTTTTCGCCATCAATCTGCCGATCGGCCTCGTGGCGTTCGCCGCGTCTTACCGGTTCCTTCCGCGCACGCCCGGCGCCGAGCGGCATCTCGACGTGCCGGGTGCCCTGCTCAACGCCGCGGCGCTCGCGCTCATCATCATCGGACTGGGACACGTGGGCGAAGCCGGGCGGCGCGGTATGGCGGCGCTGCAGATCGTGCTCGGGCTGATCGTTGCCGTGGCGCTCGTGCTGCATCAGCGCCGGCAGCGCGTGCCGCTGCTGCCGCTCGATCTCATGCGCGTGCCGGTGCTGGCGCTGTCCTCGCTCACGTCGGTTGCCTGCTACATGTCGCAGACGCTGTCATACGTCGGCATGCCGTTCCTGCTGCAGCACACGCTCGCGCGCGGCGAAGCCATGACCGGCCTGCTGATCACGCCGTGGCCGCTGGTGATCGTGTTCGTCGCGCCGCTCACCGGCCGGCTGTCCGATCGCTTCGACAGCGCGCATCTGAGTGCGCTCGGCCTGGGCGTGTTCGCGCTTGGGCTGGCGTCGCTGGCCTGGCTGCCACACGATGCGTCCGACTGGGGCATCGCGGTGCGCATGGCGGTATGCGGGCTGGGCTTCGGCTTCTTCCAGACGCCCAACAACCGCATCATCATGATGGGCGCGCCGCGCGAGCGCAGCGGCGCGGCCAGCGGCCTCATGACGATTGCGCGCACGGTGGGCATGACGCTGGGCGCGGCGCTCGTCGCGCTGCTCTTCGATCTGTACGGCGAGGCCGGCGCGCACGCTGCGATGGTGGCCGCGACCGTGCTGGCGGCCGTCGGCGGCGCCGTCAGCCTGCTGCGCGTGCGGGCCAGGGCGGTATGACCCGGCGGGCTGATTTGGCAGGCGAATTTGTCAAAGGGCGTCACGCACGCTAGCATCGTGCTTTCGTCGCGGCTGCCCGCGTTCGCCACCCGGTGGTCTTGCCCATCGGGATTGCCGTCCCGGCATGGTCCGGCCTGCATGGCACAGTCGCCCGCGGGCGCATGGCAGCCGACCCCCTTCGCATCACTTGCGCTTTTTTCTGTGGCTTCTTCTCATGTCCTGAGCCGGCGTCGCCGGGCGAACCGCGCCCGCAGCGAGCACGGCGCGCGCGGCCCGGTCTGGTTGTTCGATCTGGACAACACGTTGCACCGCGCGTCGCACGCGATCTTCCCGCGCATCAATCGCGCGATGACGGCCTATATCGTCGAGAAGCTCGGGTTGCCGCAGGAGCAGGCCAACCGGCTGCGCTCGGACTACACCGAACGCTACGGGGCGGTGCTGCTCGGGCTCATCCGGCATCACGCCATCGATCCCCATGAATTCCTGGAGCGCGTGCATGAACTGCCGCCGCTGGCGGAGGTGCTGCGCGCGGAGCGGGGCATCGCCCGCCTGCTCGCCGGCCTGCCCGGGCGCAAGATACTGCTCACCAACGCGCCGGCGCATTACGCATTGCCGATCGTCGAGGCGTTGGGCATTCGCCGCCATTTCGAGCGCTGCGTGAGCATCGAGGACATGGCCGACCGGCGCGGGTGGCGCGCCAAGCCCGACGCCGCCATGCTGCGCCGGCTGCTCGCGCGCGAGCGGCTTTTGCCGCGTCGCACGTGGCTGGTGGAGGACACGCGCTCGCATCTCAAACACCTGCGGCATTTCGGCATCGGGACGGTGTGGATTACGGGCCATCTGCCTGTCAGAAACAGTCTTGGCGACGCGATGCCGCGCAGTGGGCGCCCACACTATGTGGATATCAAAGTACAATCTCTGCGCGAGTTACGGGCGCGCCTTGCGACCGGGGCCGGAGCGAAGCGCGTAGCCCAGGCCGCCCGACCATCAAATCCCTACCGATAACGACCAGACGATGCAGCAGGAAAACTCTTCGAGCGGCGCCGGCTACGGCGCCGCCGACGCGCTGGAGGCCGCACCCGCGCCGGTAAAGACGACCCGCCCCAAGCCGGGCGAGCGTCGCGTGCAGGTGTTGCAGACCCTCGCCGCCATGCTCGAGGCGCCCAAGGGCGAGAAGATCACCACGGCGGCACTCGCCGCCCGGCTCGATGTCTCGGAGGCGGCGCTCTATCGCCACTTCGCGAGCAAGGCCCAGATGTTCGAAGGCCTCATCGAGTTCATCGAACAAACCATTTTCGGCCTGATCAACCAGATCTCCGCCCAGGACCAGGACGGCGTGTCGCAGGCGCGCGCCATCGTGCTGATGCTGCTCGGTTTCGCCGAGAAGAACCCGGGCATGACGCGCGTGCTCACGGGCGAGGCGCTGGTCGGCGAAAACGAGCGTCTGCAGGAGCGCATGAACCAGTTGCTCGACCGCATCGAGGCGTCGCTGCGCCAGGTGCTGCGTCTGGCCGCGGCCAACGGCACGCTGCCCGAGACCTTCGACGCCAATTCGCGCGCCAACCTGCTCGTCTCCTACGTGCTGGGCCGCTGGCACCGTTTCGCCAAGAGCGGCTTCAAGCGCTCGCCGGCCGAAGGGGCCGAACCGCAGGTAGCCGCGCTGCTGCGCTAAGACCTGCCTCGTCTGCGCTGCCTGCGCGGATTACGTTATACTTTCGCAGCACGCGACGGGGCGCCGGCGATTCGACCGGCCCTGTCGCGACGATTGGCGCGCCGATTTGGTGACTCGCTTGCGGGCGCGCGAATGACGCTGTCGGGCAGACCGGCAGGGCCATTCATTACAAATGCGGCTAAAGAGGTCGTTCGCGCACCCCGCCGTCTTTTCATCGACCCCTTTTCCCGCATAGAACGCCCGAGGACGCCGTGCGTCGACACCCGTCGAACGCGAGGCCGGCCCGGCATGTTTCGGACAGGGGTTTATGGAATCTTCAATCGGAATCGTCACGCCGCAGCGGATGCATTTCGCTGAGCCGCTGGCATTGCAGAACGGCAGCACGCTCGCGGGCTACGACCTGATGGTCGAGACCTACGGCGAGCTCAACGCCGATCGCAGCAATGCCGTGCTCGTCTGTCACGCGCTCAACGCATCGCATCACGTGGCGGGCATTGCCGCCGACAATCCCAAGGACGTCGGCTGGTGGGACAACATGGTCGGGCCCGGCAAGCCGCTCGACACCCGGTGCTTCTTCGTCATCGGCGTGAACAACCTCGGCTCGTGCTTCGGCTCCACCGGGCCGATGAGCATCGACGACGCCACGGGCACGCCCTACGGTGCGCGTTTTCCGGTCGTCACCGTCGAGGACTGGGTCAACGCGCAGGCGCGCGTGGCCGACGCTTTCGGCATCCGCAAATTCGCCGCCGTGATGGGCGGCAGCCTCGGCGGCATGCAGGCGCTCGCGTGGAGCATCATGTATCCCGAGCGCGTCGGGCACTGTCTCGTCATTGCCTCCACGCCGAAGCTCTCGGCGCAGAACATCGCATTCAACGAGGTGGCCCGCTCGGCCATCCTCTCCGACCCCGATTTCCACGGCGGCGACTATTACTCGCATGGTGTGGTGCCGCGTCGCGGCCTGCGCGTGGCGCGCATGATCGGTCACATCACGTATCTGTCCGACGAGGACATGGCGACCAAGTTCGGCCGTGCGCTGCGGCGCGCCGAGGCGCTCGCCGACGGTGTGGCGAATGGTGCGTCGAATGGTGCGGCGAATGGTGCGGCGGGTGGCGGCGCAGACGACGGCTACCGGTTCAGCTTCGACGTGGAGTTCGAAGTGGAATCGTATCTTCGCTATCAGGGCGACAAGTTCGCCGAGTACTTCGACGCCAACACGTATTTGCTGATCACGCGGGCGCTCGACTACTTCGATCCGGCGCGCACGGTCGGCGGCGATCTGGCGAAGGCGCTCGCGCACACCACGGCAAAGTATCTGATCGTGTCGTTTACGACCGACTGGCGCTTCGCGCCGTCGCGCTCGCGCGAGATCGTCAAGGCGCTGCTCGATACGCGCCGTACCGTGAGTTACGCCGAGATCGACGCGCCGCACGGGCACGACGCCTTCCTGCTTACCGACGCGCGCTATCACAACCTGGTGCGCGCCTACTACGAACGCATCGCCGAGGAGGTCGGAGTATGAGTCAGTCCACGGTCCCGGCAAACGGCGTGCGCGCGGCTTCGCCGGCAGCATCGCGCAATACCATCTCGGCGTCGCTTGCCGAGCGTCCGGATTTTCGCGTCATCGCGCGCTGGATCGAACCGTCGTCCCAGGTGCTCGACCTGGGCTGCAGCGACGGCTCGCTGCTGCGTCTGCTCATCGACGAACTCGGCGTGAGCGGTTACGGCGTGGAGATCGACGACGCGGGTGTGCTGGCCTCCGCGCAGCGGGGCATCAACGTCATCCAGCAGAACATGGAAGACGGGCTCAAGCTGTTCGAAGACCAGAGCTTCGATACCGTGATCCTCTCGCAGACGCTGCAGACGATCCACCGCACGGCCGACATCCTGCGCGAGACGGTGCGCGTCGGCCGCGAGGCGATCGTGTCGTTCCCGAACTTCGGCTACTGGCCGCATCGTCTATCGGTGCTGCAGGGGCGCATGCCGGTCTCGAAGAGCCTGCCGTTCCAGTGGCACAACACGCCGAACGTGCGCGTGCTTACAATCAGGGACTTCGAGGCGCTGGCGCCGGAAGTCGGCGTGCAGATCCTCGATCGCGCCGTGTTGCATAACGGGCGACTGGTGTCGGTGGGGGCGAACTGGCGTGGTAGTCTTGCGGTCTATCGCGTCAAGCGTTCCTGAACCGACGGCAGCTAGCGGGGCAGCGCAGCGCCCCCGGGCGGGTCAAGGCAAGGGGGAGCCGGCGTCGCACGCCGCGGGCGGCCGGCCCCAACCGTGCCTTCCATGACCGATTCGCTGCCGCCCGACGACGGGCGAGTCTTCCACCCCACGCGGATGCTCATCTGCGTGATCCTCGGCTTCACTTCGGGTTTGCCGCTGTTCATCCTGCTCAATCTCGTGCAGGCGTGGCTGCGCAGCGAGCACGTGGACCTCAAGGCGATCGGCCTGTTCGCGCTGATCCAGTTTCCCTACACATGGAAGTTTCTGTGGGCGCCGCTCATGGATCGCTTCGCGCCGAACTTTCTCGGCTGGAAGCCGGGACGGCGGCGCGGCTGGATGTTCCTCACGCAGTTGCTCGTGGCGGGCGCCGTCGCGCTCATGGGCACGTATTCGCCGCAGCGCGACCTGCCCACCATCGCCGCGCTCGCGGCGGCGCTGGCGTTTTTCAGCGCGAGCCTGGACATCTGTCTCGACGCCTATCGCCGTGAACTGCTCTCCGACCGCGAGCAGGGACTCGGCACGGCCATGCACGTGAACGCCTACAAGGTGGCCGGTCTCGTGCCGGGCTCGCTCGCGCTGATTCTGGCCGATCATCTGCCGTGGGCGGAAGTGTTCCTCGCGACGGCTGCCTTCATGCTGCCGGGCATCGTGATGACGCTCGTCGTCAAGGAGCCGGAGATTCGCGGCACGCCGCCGAAGACGCTGCGCGAAGCGGTCGTCGAACCGTTCCACGAGTTCGTGACGCGCGGCGGCTGGTCGCAGGCGCTCCTCGTGCTGGCGTTCATCTTTCTGTACAAGCTGGGCGACTCGATGGCGACGTCGCTCGCGACATCGTTCTATCTCGATCTGGGCTTCACCAAAACGCAGATCGGCGTGGTGGCCAAGGCGACGAGCCTGTGGGCGAGCGTTGCGGGCGGCATCATCGGCGGCGTCTGGCTGATCAAGCTCGGCATCAATCGCGGGCTGTGGGTCTTCGGCGTGCTGCAGCTCGTGTCGGTGCTAGGCTTTGCGTGGCTCGCGCAAGCCGGCGCCGTGGTGGTGGGACTGGGCGCGGTGATCGCGTTCGAGGCGTTCACGGCGGGGCTGGGTACGGCGGCCTTCACGGCATACATCGCGCGCACGACGGACCCGCGCTACACGGCCACGCAGTTCGCGCTTTTCACGAGCCTGGCGTCGGTGCCGCGCACGTTCGCGAATGCCGGTACGGGCTATATCGTGGATGGCGTGGGCTGGCTCACCTTCTTCCTCGTTTGCACGGCGCTCGCCGTGCCCGGCATGCTGCTGCTGCCGAAGGTCGCGCCGTGGGGCGCCGACGACGGTGGCGGCGACGGCGTTCCGGCGCCCAGCGGCTCACGTTGACGGCGTGGCGCGCGAGCGCGCCGTCACAGCGCGTGATCGTAATCCACGGTCAGCGGGGCATGGTCGCTGAACTTGATGTCGCGAAAGACCGACGTCGCCCTGGCCTTGCTCGCGATGCCCGGCGTGGCGATCTGGTAGTCGATGCGCCAGCCGACGTTTTTCGCATAGGCCTGTCCGCGGTTGCTCCACCATGTGTACTGGTCGGGACGGTCGTCGAGCGTGCGAAACACGTCGACGTAGCCGTGCTGGTCGAACAACTGCGTGAGCCACGCGCGCTCCTCGGGCAGGAAGCCGGAGTTCTTCAGGTTGCCCTTCCAGTTCTTGATGTCGATCTCCTTGTGCGCGATGTTCACGTCGCCACACAGCACCACCTCGCGGCCCGCCGACTTGAGCGAGAGCAGGTGCGGCATGAAGTCCGCCATGAAGCGGAATTTCGCCGCCTGACGTTCCTCGCCGCTCGAGCCGGACGGGATATAGACCGAGATGACCGACAGGTTGCCGTAACGGACTTCCACGTAGCGGCCTTCGGCGTCGAACTCTTCGTTGCCCCAGCCGATGAGGATGTCGTCGGGCTCGCGCCGCACGTACACGCCTGCGCCGCTGTAGCCCTTCTTCTGCGCGTAATGGAAGTAGCCCTGGTAGTCGTGCGGCTTGAGAAAGTCCGGCGTCATGTCGGGCAGTTGCGCCTTGATTTCCTGCACACAGAGGATGTCGGCTTCCTGATTGCCGAACCACTCGAAAAAGCCTTTCTTGGCGGCCGATCGCACGCCGTTCAGATTCGCGGTAATGATGCGCATGGATGTCGATGTGCCGCGCTCGCGCGGCGGGGGGGAAATATCAGCGGCAAGGATACCGCAATCCCCGCGCCCGGGCGGGGATGCACCGCGAGGCGCGACGGCAGTCGCGAACAGCGGCGACCAGCGGCGGACAGTCGCGGGCGGTCATGCGCGGGCAAGCCCGTGCGCGGCGCCCCGGCCCCCGGGAGTACCGCACTCGCGCGGGACTTGCGTCGAGGCCGCCGTGCTCAGTTGCGACGCGCGCCTCCGGCAATGGCCGCCTGGGCTTCCCCATCGCCGCCGGGACCGAGGATGTCGCGCGCGAGCGCCAGCCAGCGACGCGCCGCGTGCGACAGGTACGAGTCGCGCCGCCATGCCATCGCCAGGTCCCATGGGATCGCGGGGTCGCGCACGTCAGCGATCACGAAGCGCCCCGGATCGAGCCGCGCGCAGAACGGCTCCGGAAGCAAAGCGATGCCCACGCCGTTGTCCACCATCGACGCGATGAAGTCCCACTGACTGGAGCGTCCCGCGATCTTCGGCGTGAAGCCTGTGCGGCGGCAGGCCGCAATCACCAGTTCCGAGAGTGCGAAGCCTTCGCCATAGAAGACGAACGGCTCGTCGCGCAATTCGCCGAGACCCACCGACGCACGTCCTTCCCAGCGCGACCCGCGCGGGGCGATCAGGCGCAGCGGGTAGTGACACACCGGCAAGACGTCGAGGACCGTGGGATCGACGGGCAGCAGCACGGCGCCCAGCTCGATGTCACCCGCGAGCAGCGCTTGCTCGATGGCGCGCGAGCCCGTCTCGAACAGCTTCATCTCGATGTCGGGATAGTGCTGATGAAACGCGCCGATCACGGGAATGAACAGATCGCCGCCGAGCGGCGGGATGCCGATCGATAGTTCGCCGCGCGCCACCGTCTCCAGGTCCGCCAGTTCCTGCTGCAGCCGGGCGTAGGCGGCGAGCACGTCCTGCCCGCGCTCGAAGACGACCCGTCCGGCATCGGTCAACTGCAGCCGGCGCCCCATGCCGCGCTCCTCGCGCAGCATCAGCGGCGTGCCGAGCTCGTCCTCGAGCGCCTTGACCATCTTGCTCACCGTCGGCTGCGTGACGAACAACGCTTCGGCGGCTGCCGTGAAGCTCTGCTGTCGCACGACTTCCACAAATCCTCGCAACGCGCGCAGTTCCATGTTGGTTCCTTCGTTTGCACCGATTTGGTGCAATTTGTCGCAAAGCCCCGCCCCGCAAGGGGCTCGCATGCACGATTAGGGTTAATACTTAAATTATTCCACTTTGGAATTGATTTGATAATACTAATTCATTTTATTTATGTTGCGGTGCTTCCTATACTGGCCTTCATGTCGATGCCTATCGACGCCAAACCCTCGGGAGTCCGCCATGACCAAGATGATCGCCAGCCGTCTGTATAGCCGCAGCAAGCGCGTTGTGGACGTGGTGTGGCAGATCGCGCTGCTCACGGGCATCTATCTCGTGGCCGATGCTGCATCGCGTCATTTTCATTTGCCGCTGCCGGGCGGGGTACTGGGGCTGCTTGCAGTGGTCGCGCTGCTCATGAGCGGCGTGCTCAAAACGGAGAAGATCAAGCGCGGCGCCGACTGGTTCCTCGCCGAAATGATTCTGTTCTTCGTGCCGATGGTCGCCGCCGTCATGCAATACACGGACTTGCTGCGCCACGAGGGTCTGCAGCTGCTCGCCGTGATCGGCGTGGGCACCGTGCTCGTGATGGTCTCGACGGCGCTGGCCGTGGACCTCGCATGCCGCGCCGAGCGGCGCTTCAAGCGCGCCCTCGTTCGCGTGCCGTCGCGCCGCGCCCACCAGGCGCGCTGAGCTGCCGGGCGCACTGGCCGCCGTCTGCGCGGTTTCGTCCGCGCCCTTTGCCTTGTTCGCTTCTAACGCCTGTCGGGTATTGCCATGAATCATACGGCGCTCCTGCTGCTCGTTCTCACGGTCGTGTTCTATTACGTGTCGAAGCGCCTCCATGCGCGCTTCGGCAAGGTCTGGCTCGGCCCGGCGATCCTCGCGCCGTTGCTGCTCATCGCGGTGATGGTGGGCGGCGACATCTCCTACGCGACCTACATTTCCGATTCGCGCTGGCTCGTGTGGCTGCTCGGGCCTACGACGATCGCGTTCGCCGTGCCGATCTACGAGCATCGCGACATCATCCGCCGTCATGCCTTTGCGCTGAGCGTCGGGGTGCTCGTGGCGATGATCGTGGCCGTCGGCAGTTCGTACCTGCTCGCGCGCCTGTTCGAGCTACCGCCCGAGATGGCGCGCAGCCTGCTCGCGCGTTCGATTTCGACGCCGTTCGCGCTGGCCGTGTCGGACAAGGTTGGCGGCTCGCGCGATCTGGTGGGGCTGTTCGTCATCATCACGGGCTTCGTCGGCATGTTGCTCGGCGAGGCGCTGCTGTCCTGGCTGCCGTTACGCACGCGCATGGCGCGCGGCGCGCCGTTCGGCGCCGGGGCGCACGGTTTCGGCACCGCCAAGGCGCGCCAGATCGGCAGCGAGGAGGGCGTGGTGGCCAGCCTCGTCATGATGATCAACGGCATTCTCATGGTGTTCGCCGCGCCGCTGCTCACCCATCTGCCGTTCTGAAGAATAACCCTTCGCGCGTCGCCCCTGCGCCGACACCGCGCATCACTTTTGCTACAATGCCGGGGTCTTGAGGAGCGTTGCGACAGCCGAAGTGCTGCCAGGCTCAAGATCCTTCCCATTGGCCCCGCCGGCCGCCGGTTCACCCCGGGTAGTCTGGCGCGTGGGCTGCAAGAACGGCGCTCACGTCCCAACTATCTAGACTTTAGAGAAAGGAGGCGTGATGAACGCCGTAGTCGATTCGAAATTCTCCGATTTCCACGTAGCCGATATCCATCTCGCCGCCTGGGGCCGTAAAGAGCTCACCATCGCCGAGAGCGAAATGCCCGGCCTGATGGCCACACGCGAGGAGTTCAAGGCGAGCCAGCCGCTCAAGGGCGCGCGCATTGCCGGTTCGCTGCACATGACCATCCAGACCGGCGTGCTCATCGAGACGCTCGTGGCGCTGGGCGCCGAAGTGCGCTGGGCGTCGTGCAACATCTTCTCGACGCAGGATCACGCCGCGGCCGCCATCGCCGCGGCCGGCATTCCGGTGTTCGCCTTCAAGGGCGAATCGCTCGACGAATACTGGGAATACAGCCATCGCATCTTCGAGTGGCCGAACGGCCAGTTCGCCAACATGATTCTCGACGACGGCGGCGACGCCACGCTGCTGCTGATCCTGGGCAGCAAGGCCGAGAAGGACATCTCGGTCGTGGCCAACCCGACCAACGAGGAAGAGGTGGCGCTGTACGCGTCGATCAAGCGCCACCTCGAAGTCGACCCGCAGTGGTACAGCAAGCGCCTGTCGCAGATCAAGGGCGTGACCGAAGAGACCACCACCGGCGTGCATCGTCTGTACCAGATGGAGAAGGACGGCACGCTGCCGTTCCCGGCCATCAACGTGAACGACTCGGTCACCAAGTCGAAGTTCGACAACCTGTACGGCTGCCGCGAGTCGCTCGTCGACGGCATCAAGCGCGCCACGGACGTGATGATTGCCGGCAAGATCGCGGTGGTGGCCGGCTACGGTGACGTGGGCAAGGGCTGCGCGCAGAGCCTGCGCGGTCTGGGCGCCACGGTGTGGGTCACGGAAATCGATCCGATCTGCGCGCTGCAGGCCGCCATGGAAGGCTATCGCGTGGTGACCATGGAGTACGCCGCCGACAAGGCCGACATCTTCGTGACCGCCACGGGCAACTACCACGTGATCGATCACGACCACATGCTCGCGATGAAGCATCAGGCGATCGTGTGCAACATCGGCCACTTCGACTCGGAAATCAACGTGGCGTCGACCCGCAAATACCAGTGGGAGAACATCAAGCCGCAGGTCGATCACATCATCTTCCCGGACGGCAAGCGCATCATCCTGCTCGCCGAGGGCCGCCTCGTGAACCTGGGCTGCGCCACGGGCCACCCGTCGTTCGTGATGAGCAACTCGTTCACCAACCAGACGCTCGCGCAGATCGAGCTGTTCGTGCACGGCGCCAAGTACAAGAACAGCGTGTATGTGCTGCCGAAGCACCTGGACGAGAAGGTCGCGCGGCTGCACCTGGGCCGCATCGGCGCCGAGCTGACCGTGCTGACCGACGAGCAGGCGAAGTACATCAGCGTCGACAAGAACGGTCCGTTCAAGCCGGCGCACTATCGCTACTGATCGCCGCCGCTGCCGGCCGGGACGTCGCACGCAGCGGTGCGCGGCGTCGGCAGGGGCCGCAGCGTGGTGGCGGCAGGGCGGCATGACAGCAGGGTCGCGCGCGACGTCGCAGGTTGCCGCCGCGCGCGTTGGAGTGCCCGGCGTGCCGCGCGTGCCGCGGAAGTCTTTCTTACCGCCGGTGCCGGGACTTTGGTCCCGCACCGGCTCGTTCATCGGAGCTTGCCATGCGTCTGCTGCTGATTTGGCTCATCAACGCCATTGCGCTTCTCGTCTTGCCGTATATCGTGTCCGGCGTTCAGCTCAAGGGCATTGGGACGGCGCTGATCGTCGCGATCGTGCTTGGCCTGATCAACGCGTTTCTTCGCCCGCTGCTCGTCGTGCTCACGCTGCCGGTCACGGTGCTCACGCTCGGTCTGTTCATCTTCGTGATCAACGCCTTGCTGTTCTGGCTGGCTTCGCATGTCGTGAAGGGTTTTGAAGTCTCGGGCTTCTGGGCGGCGCTGTTCGGCTCGCTCCTGTACAGCCTGATTTCCTGGATTCTGTCGGCGCTGGTCTTCGGCGAGCGCGCGACCAACGTGTAATTTCGACGCGCGTCCACGCCCCATCGTCGAGCGCTTTTCGCAGGAATTCCGTCGTCATGTCGCAAGCTCTTCGTGCCGATCAGGCGCTCGTCTCGAGAGGACTGGCCGCTTCACGCACCGCCGCGCAACGTCTGATCGATGCCGGACGCGTGTATTACGCCGGCACCGACACGGCGCTCAAGAAGGCCAGCCAGATCGTGGCGGACGACGAGGGCATCGAAGTGCGTGCGGCGGCCGACGGACGGCCCGGCGAGGATCGCTACGTCTCGCGCGGCGGGCTGAAGCTGGCCGGGGCGTTGGCCCGGACGGGCCTCGGCGTCGCCGGGCGCGTGGCGCTCGACGTGGGACTGTCGACCGGCGGCTTCGCCGACTGCCTGCTGCAGGGCGGTGCGGCGCAGGTCCTCGGGGTCGACGTCGGCCATGGGCAGTTGCATCAGCGGCTGGCCGGCGAGGCGCGGCTCGTGTCGCTCGAAGGCGTCAATGCGCGGCATCTGTCGCGCGAGATGCTCGACGAACGGCTGGCGGCGCTCGCGTCGGCCGCCGGCGAAACGCCGCCGGCGATCGCGCGTGTGCCGGCGAGCGGCTTCGACCTGATCGTGGGCGACGTGTCGTTCATCTCGCTCACGCTGGTGCTGCCTGCGCTGGTGCCGCTGCTGGCGGCGAACGGCGATCTGCTGATGCTGGTCAAGCCGCAGTTCGAAGTGGGACGCGAGCACATCGGCCGCGGTGGCCTCGTGCGCGACGCCGCGCAATATGCGCAAGTGGAGACAAGGATCCGCGCCGCCTGCGAGGGCTTGGGGCTGACGGTGGCCGCATGGCTCGACAGCCCCATTGCCGGCGGCGACGGCAACCGGGAGTTCTTCGTGCATGCCAGGCATGCGGCATGAACGCTCCCCAGAAAAGACAACGATCATGACGCAACCTTCCTTCAGTTTCGAATTCTTCCCGCCCAAGACCGCCGAAGGCGCGCAGAAGCTGCGCGCCACGCGCCAGCAACTATTCCCGCTCGGCCCGAAGTTCGTCTCGGTGACGTTCGGTGCGGGCGGCTCTACCCAGCAGGGCACGCTCGATACGGTCGTCGAGATCCAGCGCGAAGGCGTGGAGGCCGCCCCGCATCTGTCGTGCGTGGGCTCGACGCGCGAGAACATCCGCGCAATTCTCTCGACGTACCAGCAGCACGGCATCCGCCACATCGTCGCGCTGCGCGGCGATCTGCCCTCGGGCATGGGCGAGATCGGCGAATTCCGCTACGCGTCGGAGCTCGTCGAGTTCATTCGCGCCGAGACGGGCGACTGGTTCCACATCGAAGTGGCGGCCTATCCGGAATACCATCCGCAGGCGAAATCACCGCGCCTGGATCTCGAGCACTTCGCCAACAAGGTCAAGGCCGGCGCGAACGCCGCGATCACGCAATATTTCTTCAACGCCGACGCCTATTTCCGCTTCGTGGACGACGCCAGCCGCCTCGGCGTGAACGTGCCGATCGTGCCGGGCATCATGCCGATCACGAACTACTCGCAGATGATGCGTTTTTCGGAGATGTGTGGCGCCGAAGTGCCGCGCTGGATTGCCAAGCGTCTGGAAGGGTTCGGCGACGACCGCGAATCGATCCGCGCGTTCGGTCTGGACGTGGTGAGCGCATTGTGCGAACGCCTGCTCGCCGGCGGCGCGCCCGGTCTGCATTTCTATACGCTCAATGCGGCCTCGGCCACCAAGGCCATGTGGCAGCGTCTCGGCCTCTGAGGGGCGCCGCGCAATCGTTTGCCAACGATAGGGTGGTTCGGAAGTCAATCCTGATAAAAATTAAGTGGTTTCCTAATCAAAAACGCCACAAATACGCGGATTGCTAGGGATTTGGCGTGTTGTTGCGCCGGGTAAGCTTCAGTAATATCCCCCGTGGGCTCGGCGACGGACCGTTGCCGGGCGTCACACAAGATCCCGAGGAGCCTATGAAACGAACCCACACCCTGCGTTTGCTTTTGGCTGCAACCCTGCTGACCGGCGCGGCGGTGATCCCGCCCGCCGTAGCCGTCGAGCTCCCCAACAAGACCCTCGTGTACTGCTCCGAGGGCAGCCCGGCCGGTTTCGATCCGGGACAATTGACTACTGGCACGGACTTCGATCCGGCCGACGCCATCTACAACCGTCTCATTGCCTTCGTCCCGGGCGAGACGGGCGTGATGCCCTCGCTGGCGGAGAAGTGGGAGATCTCGCCCGACAGCAAGGTCTACACGTTCTACCTGCGCAAGGGCGTGAAGTTCCACACCACCGAATACTTCAAGCCGACGCGCGACTTCAACGCCGAGGACGTGAAGTTCACCTTCGATCGCATGGGCGATCGCGAAATGCCGTTCCGCAAGGCCTATCCGGCCGAATTCCCGTACTTCGTCGACATGGGCCTGCAGGCTGACATCGACCGCATCGAGATCGTCGATCCGTACACGGTGCGCTTCGTGCTCAAGAAGGTCGACGCACCGCTCATCCAGAACCTGGCCATGTCGTTCGCGTCGATCCTGTCGAAGGAATACGCGGACAAGCTGCTCGCGGCGAACAATCCGCGCGACATCGCGCTCAAGCCGGTTGGCACGGGTCCCTTCATCTTCCGCAGCTACACGAAGGACGCCACGCTGCGCCTGGACGGCAACAAGGAGTACTGGAACACGCAACTGCCGCCCAAGGTCGGCAAGCTGATCTTCGCGATCACGACTGACGCGAACGTCCGCATCCAGAAGCTCAGGCGCGGCGAATGCCAGGTCGCGACCTATCCGCGTCCGGCGGACGTCGACGCGCTCAAGGCCGAGATCAAGGCGCAGGGCGGTGCATCGAAGCTCAAGATGCCCGATCAGGTCGGCTTCAACCTCGGCTACGTGGCGTACAACGTGCAGAAAAAGCCGCTCGATCGTCTGGAAGTGCGCCAGGCGCTCGACATGGCGATCAACAAGAAGGCCATCCTCGAATCGGTCTACGGCTCGGCGGGACAACTGTCGAACGGCGCGCCGATGCCGCCGACGCAGTGGTCCTACGACAAGAACATCAAGGCGGCCGGCTATGACCCGGAAAAGGCCAGGGCGCTGCTCGAGAAGGCCGGGGTGAAGAACGTCGAACTGACGCTGTGGGCCATGCCGGTGCAACGTCCGTACAACCCCAACGGCAAGCTCATGGCCGAGATGATCCAGGCCGACTGGGCCAAGATCGGCGTGAAGGCCAACATCGTCACCTATGAGTGGGGCGAGTACATCAAGCGTGCGAAGGCCGGCGAGCACGACGCGCTGCTCATTGGCTGGACGGGCGACAACGGCGACCCCGACAACTGGCTCGGCGTGCTGCTCGGCTGCGATTCGATCAACGGCAACAACTTCTCGAAGTGGTGCTACAAGCCGTTCGACGACCTCATCAAGCAGGCGCGCCAGACCACGGACGTGGCCGCACGCACGAAGCTCTACACGCAGGCGCAGGAAATCTTCGCCCAGCAACTGCCGTTCTCGCCCATCGCACACTCCACGCAATACAAGCCGATGGCCAAGAACGTGCAGGGCTTCAAGCTGAGTCCGTTCAGCCGCAACAGCTTCGCCGGGGTGTCGCTGGACTGAGCCGCGCAGGATGACCGGCGTCGACGGTGATGCGTGCGCGCCGGTGCCCACCGGCGACTCATGCTGCCGGACATGGCCGCCGCGCCGTGTCCGGCGGCGGTAACAAGGCGGCAGACCGAAGACGGTACGCCCTCTGCAACTGATCAACGCGGCACGGCGCCGCCCGTTCTCCCGCCGGGCACGGGACGGCGCGCACGGCCCACGGAACCCCCTATGCTGAGATTCGTCCTGAGACGGCTGGGCATGGTGATCCCGACTTTCATCGGCATCACCGTCCTGGCATTCGCGCTCATTCACCTCATTCCCGGCGATCCGATCGAAGTGCTGGTGGGCGAGCGCAACCTCGATCCCGTCATGCACGCCGAAGCGATGAAGCGGCTGGGACTCGATCAACCGCTCACTACGCAGTATTTCGTCTACCTGAAGCACGCCGCGCAGGGCGACCTCGGGCGCTCCATCGTGACCAACGAAGGCGTGCTGCACGAGTTCTTCGCCCGTTTTCCCGCCACGCTGGAACTGGCGCTGTGCGCCATGATCTTCGCGCTCGTCGTCGGCCTGCCCGCCGGCGTGGCCGCTTCGCTGCGGCGGGGCAAGATGCTCGACCACACCACCATGGGGGCCGCGCTCACCGGCTATTCGATGCCCATCTTCTGGTGGGGCTTGCTGCTCATCATGCTGTTCTCGGTGGACTTGCAATGGACGCCCGTCTCCGGGCGCATCGGCGTGGAGTACGACGTGCCGAACGTGACCGGCTTCATGCTCATCGACACGCTGCTCTCGGGCGACGAGGGGGCGTTCGCGTCCGCCGTGAGTCATCTGGTCCTGCCGACCATCGTGCTGGGCACCGTGCCGCTCGCGGTGATCGCGCGCATGACGCGCTCGGCCATGCTCGAAGTGCTGCGCGAAGACTACATCCGCACGGCCCGCGCGAAGGGGCTCTCGCCCTGGCGGGTGATCCTGGTGCATGCGCTGCGCAATGCGCTGATTCCGGTCATCACCGTCATCGGTTTGCAGGTCGGCACGCTGCTCGCCGGCGCGGTGCTCACCGAGAACGTGTTCTCGTGGCCCGGTATCGGCAAGTGGCTCATCGACGCCATCCTGCGACGCGACTATCCGGTGGTGCAGGGCGGCATCCTGCTCATCGCGACGGGCGTGATTCTCGTCAACCTGCTGGTCGACGTGCTTTACGGCGTCGTCAACCCGCGCATCCGGCACTGAAGGAGGTCACCATGAGTGATACGCCTGCAACGCTGCCGCCTCCTGCCGCGGTCGCCGCCACGCCGCGCGCGCGCCTCGTGCGGGAGTTTCTGCGCAGCTTCACCGCCAACCGTGGCGCCACGGTGGCGGCCATCGTCTTGTTGTTGATGTTCGTGGCGGCGATTTTCGCGCCGGTGCTCGCCCCGCACAGCCCCATCGAGCAATATCGCGATTACGTGAAAGTGCCGCCGGCGTGGTTCGACGGCGGCAGCCGGCAATTCCCGCTCGGCACCGACGAAGCCGGGCGCGACATCCTCTCGCGTCTGATCCACGGCGCGCGCCTGTCGTTCTGGATCGGTCTGTCGTCGGTCGTGCTCTCGCTCATCCCGGGCATTCTGCTCGGGCTGCTCGCGGCGTTTTTTCCACGCTGGCTCGACACCCCGATCATGCGCCTGATGGACATGATGATGGCGTTGCCGTCGCTGCTGCTCGCCGTGGCGGTGGTCGCGGTGATCGGCCCGGGCCTTGCCAATACGACCATCGCGATCGCCATCGTCACGCTGCCGGCCTATGTGCGCCTCACGCGCGCGGCGGCCATCGGCGAATTGCAGCGGGAGTACGTGGTCGCGTCGCGCATGGCCGGCGCCGGTACGTTGCGCCTGATGTTCTCCACGGTGCTGCCGAACTGCGCGGCGCCGCTCATCGTGCAGGCCACGCTGAGCTTCTCGGTCGCGATTCTCGACGCGGCGGCGCTCGGCTTCCTCGGCCTGGGCGTGCAGCCGCCGCTCGCCGAGTGGGGCTCGATGCTCGCCTCGGCGCGCGACTACATGGAAAGTGCCTGGTGGATCGTGACGCTGCCGGGACTTGCGATCGTCATTTCGGTGCTCGCCATCAATCTGGTCGGCGACGGCCTGCGCGACGCGCTCGACCCCAAACTGAAACGAATCGCATGAGTCTGCTCTCCATTCGCAATCTCTCGGTCGACTTCGACGGCGCGCGCGCGGTCGAGGCCATCGACCTCGACGTCGGCCAGGGCGAGATTCTCGGCGTGGTCGGCGAATCCGGTTCCGGCAAGAGCGTGACGATGCTCGCGCTCATGGGGCTCATCGACGCGCCGGGGCGCGTGCGTGCCGACGAAGTCCGCTTCGACGGGCGCGACTTGCTGCATGCGAGCGCCCGCGAGCGGCGCAACATCGTCGGACGCGACGTCTCGATGATTTTCCAGGACGCGCTCACGAGCCTGAACCCGAGCTACACCATCGGCTATCAGATCGGCGAGGTGCTGCGTCGGCACATGGGGCTGCGTGGCCGGGCGCTGCGCGATCGCATCGTGGAGCTGCTCGAGCAGGTCGAGATTCCCGATGCGGCCAACCGGCTCGGCGCCTATCCGCATCAGCTCTCCGGCGGCATGAACCAGCGCGTGATGATCGCAATGGCGATCGCCTGTCGCCCGAAGCTGCTGATCGCCGACGAACCGACCACGGCGCTCGACGTCACCATCCAGGCGCAGATCATGGCGCTGCTGCTGCAACTGCAGAAGGAGCACGGCATGGCGCTGGTGCTGATTTCGCACGATCTGGCGGTCGTGGCCGAAGTCGCGCACCGGGTGGCGGTGATGTACGCCGGGCAGGTGATCGAGGTCCAGCAGGTGCCCGCGCTTTTCGATGCGCCGCACCATCCCTACACGGAAGCGCTGCTCTCGGCGATTCCCGAACACAACCGCGGTGTGCGTCGACTGCGCACGCTGCCCGGCGTGGTGCCGGGGCGCGACGACCGTCCCGCCGGTTGCCTGCTCTCGCCCCGCTGTCCCTATGCCGACGACCATTGCCGCACGGCGCAGCCGTCGCTCGATCCCTATACGGGGCCGACGGCGACGGGCGCACCGCTGGTGCGGTGCTTCAAGCCGCTGCCGCATGTCGCGGCGGATCATCAGTCGATGGGAGGGGCGCAATGAGTGAAACCGTTTTCGCAACGCCCCCGGCCGCGCCGCAAGGCCCCGATGTCGGCGAGGCGGCGCGCGACGCCAGCCGCATCGTGCTGGCCGCGCACGATCTGAAGCGTTTTTACACGGTGAACCGCGGTTTGCTGCGCGCTCAGGTGAGCGTCAAGGCGCTCAACGGCGTGTCGTTCGAGCTTGCCGCGGGGCGCACGCTCGCGGTGGTGGGCGAGTCGGGGTGCGGCAAATCGACGCTGGCCCGGGTGCTGACATTGATCGAGCCCCCGACGTCCGGCACACTCGCCATCGACGCGACCGAGACCACGGGCGCCTCGGCGGGTGGACTCGCGGCGCTGCGCACGCACATCCAGATGGTGTTCCAGAATCCGTATGCGTCGCTCAATCCGCGCAAGACCGTGGGACAAGCGCTCGACGAGCCGCTGGCGATCAACACGTCGCTCAGCCGCGTGGAGCGGGGCGAGAAAATCGAAGCGATGATGCGCACCGTCGGCCTGCGGCCCGAGCACGTGGCACGCTATCCGCACATGTTCTCGGGCGGGCAGCGCCAGCGCGTGGCGATTGCCCGGGCGATGATCCTGTCGCCGGCAATCGTGGTCGCCGACGAGCCGGTTTCCGCCCTGGATGTCTCAATTCAGGCACAGATCCTGAATCTTTTCATGGATTTGCAGGACCGGTACGCGACGAGTTACGTATTCGTGTCGCATAATCTCGCCGTGGTCGAGCATGTGGCGGATGACGTCATGGTGATGTATCTCGGCCGCGCGGTCGAACACGGTCCCAAGGCCGCCGTGTTCGGCAAGCCGCTGCATCCGTACACCAAGGCGCTGATGTCGGCCACGCCGGCCATCAAGGCGTCGGAGCGGCGCGTGAAGATTCCGCTGATCGGCGAGCTGCCCTCGCCGCTGCGGCCGCCGCCGGGGTGTGCGTTTGCGCCGCGCTGCCCGTATGCCATCGACCGGTGTCGTGAGGAAGTGCCGCAACTGCGCAAGCTCGAGGGACGTCTGGTGGCGTGCCATCGGGTGGAAGACATTGAGGGATGACAAGATTGGGTGGACCACCACGCGCCACGCATGTGCGTCGGGGCGTTGCATTGACCGGCTGGTTGCTCGGTTGCCTGCTGATGACGCTGGCCGTCACGCTGGACGCGGCATCGACCGTGACCCCGCGCGCCATCGCGGCGCGTGCGCTGCCGCTGGTGGTTCCCGAGCCTGGCGAATCGCCGCCGGGCGCCAATCTCCCGTTCTATGAGGCCCGCAAGGGCGACATGACCCTCTACGTCATGGGCACGCTCCATGTAGGCAAGCCCGACGACTACCCGTTCCGCAAGGTCGTGGTCGACGCGCTGCGCGTATCGAAGGTGGTGGCGTTCGAGCTCTCGCCGGACGACCTGACGATGTCGCAGGACGACGTTCAGAAGTACGGCATGTGTACGCGGGCGTGCCTGCCGCGGCTGATTCCCGCGCCGCTGTGGCGCAAGCTGCGCGACCGGCTCAAGGGCAATCCGGCGATGCTGGCCGAGATTCGCCACATGCGGCCGTGGCTGGCGGCGCTGCTCGTCGAGACGCTCGATTCGATGGGCGCCGACCTGCAGACCGAATACGGCACCGAGAACCAACTGGAGAACATCTACCGCGGGCGCATCGTCGGCCTGGAGTCGCTGGCCGAGCAGATGGACGCCTTTACCGGCCTGAGCGCGGCCCAGCAAAACGAGCTGCTTGCGCAGGAGCTGGTGCTGAGCCCGAAGACCGCGACGGCGCAGGTCGAAGAGCTGCATCGGCTGTGGCGCGCGGGCGACGCGGAACTCGTGTTCGACTGGTCGCAGAGCAAGGCGGCGCAGGTGCGGCGCAACGCGGCGCTGGCCGACGCCATCGACGAGCGCATTCTCTACTCGCGCAACCGACGCTTTCTTGCGCGCATGCTCTTCCTGGCCGATCCGGGCAAACCGGTCTTCGTCGCCATCGGCACACTGCACCTGGGCGGCCCTCACGGCGTGCTGCAGTTGCTGCGCGAACATGGGTTTTCGGTGACGCAGCGCTAAGGCGAGGAACGGGCGCGCCCCTCCGGGTATGGGGCCGTTCGGGGTGAGGGGCGTTCGGGGGCGCCTTTCTCGCGAATCGACCGATTCAGCGCCCGGCACGGCCCGCGCCGCTCAGTGTCTCAAGCCAACATCCCGCGCGCTTCGATGAAGCCGATGATCTCCTGAAGCCCCTTGCCTTCCTTCATATTGCCCATGACGAACGGCCGCATGCCACGCATCTTCTGCGTATCCGATCGCATGATGTCGAGCGACGCGCCGACGTAGGGCGCCAGATCCGTCTTGTTGATCACGAGCAGGTCGGACTTGGTGATGCCGGGCCCCCCTTTGCGCGGGATCTTCTCGCCGCCGGCAACGTCGATCACGTAGATCGTCAGGTCAGAGAGCTCCGGGCTGAACGTGGCGGCGAGGTTGTCGCCGCCGGATTCGATGAAAACGACGTCGGCGTCGGGAAAGCGCTCGAGCATGCGCTCCACGGCCTCCAGGTTGATCGACGCGTCTTCGCGAATCGCCGTGTGCGGGCAGCCGCCGGTCTCCACGCCGAGAATGCGTTCCGGCTCCAGCGCGCCGGCCACCGTGAGCAGTCGCTGATCTTCTTTCGTGTAGATGTCGTTGGTGATGACGACGAGATCGTAGCGCTCGCGCATGGCCTTGCAGAGCATTTCGGTCAGCGTCGTCTTGCCCGAGCCGACGGGCCCGCCGATGCCGACACGCAGCGGCGGGTTCTTCTTGGTACGACGGGCGTTCACGGTTGTCGTCATGGCAGATGTCGTATTGGCGATGAAGTAAGGGGTGGAGGGGGCGCGGCGCATGCCTGCGAGCCTGGGAGCCTAGGCACCTAGGAACGAAAGAGGCGCGAGTACTGCGTCTCGTGACGTGACGCGAGAATGGCGAGCGCCGGCGAAAACGTATTGACCTGATCGTCGCGCAGCGATGCGGCGCGGTGCGCGGCGTCGACGACACGCGTGCGCAGGGCGACGATTACGCGCTGCGCCGCCAATTGGCCCAGCGGCACGGCCTTTAGCGCGCCGGCCACCTGATTCTCGAGCCAGCTGAACGCATAGGCCACGAGCGTGTCGGCCAGCGGCGCGCCGTGCGTGAGCGCGGCGAAAGCGAAGGCTGTCGGCAACGCGACGGGACGCAACGAGGACAGCACCGCGCGTTGCTGCGGGGCACCCCATTCGAGCGACAAGGCGAGTTGCGTGAGCGACCAGCCCATCTGCTCGGTCTCGGCGCGAAGCTCGGCGGCCTCGCGTGTGGCGAGCAGCCAGTCGTTTACCCGCGCGAGGGCCGCCGGGTCGCCTGCTTGCCAATGCCGCCATTGCCTGGCGAGCAGCGCCAGCTCGCCCGTGGTGAAGACGCCGTTCAACTGGCTGGCGATCCATTGCTCGGCGCTCGCGGCGTCGTGAATCATGCCGTGCTCCACGGCGGCTTCCAGCCCCTGCGAGTAGCTGAAGGCGCCGATGGGCAACGCGGGCGAAGCGAGATGCAGCAGCGCGGCGAGCGACTGCAGTGACGCCGCCGTCACCGGCTCAGCGAGCGGACTGGCCAGACTGGCTGTCATCGGACGGGCTCACGGCGGCGTGCGCGCGGGTGTCGACGGCACCCGCCGGCGCGTGCGAATGGTGATGCGCGCAGCCGGGCCCGTGGACATGCCCGTGGTCATGCGCGTGATCGTGTCCATGGTGTTCGCGGAACACCTGTTGCGCGAGCGCGAAGTCTTCGGCGAAGGTGGCGTCGTGGCCGTGCTTGTGCCCGCCGCCGTATGCGCCGGCTTCGGGCTCGAACGGCATGAGCGCTTCGGCCACGTCGACGTCGAGCCGCAGCAGCATGTCGCGCAGCACCGGGTCGTATTCGAGCTTGAGATAGCCGTCGCCGACTTCCACCGGCGTATGCCGGTTGCCAAGGTGGTATGCCGCGCGCGTCAGCGCGAGCGGGGTGGCGGCGCTCACGAGCAGCACCGTCTCGGGGGCGGCCTCCACACGAATGAGGCCGCCGTCGTCGGCCACGAGTACGTCGCCGCCGCGCAGCACTGTGCCGCGCGGCAGAAAGAGCGCCACCTCCTCGCCGGTGGCCAACGTGGCGCGCAGCCGGCTCTTGCTGCGCGCGTCGAAGGGCAGCACGAGCGCGGGCGCGCGACGCACGAGTGGCGCGGCGAGGGTGCCCGCGTCGAGACGCTTCTCGACGCGGCGCAGCGTGGCCGATGTGAGCGCCGTGGCCAACTGGGCCGACTGCGCCGACTGCGCCGACTGGGCCGATGGGGTGGACGAGCCCGACGAGCCGGGCGATTCGCAGACTTGTGGCATGGGTCAGAACAGGAAGTAGCGTTGTGCCATCGGCAGCACGGTCGCGGGCTCGCACGTGAGCAACTGACCGTCGGCGATGACCTGATAGGTCTCGGGGTCGACGCTGATGTGCGGCAGCCAGTCGTTATGGATCATGTCGGCCTTGGTCACCCGCCGGATATCGCGCACCGGCACGATGCGCTTGGACAGCCCATAGCGGCCAGCCACGTCGCCTTCGTAAGCTGCCTGCGATACGAACGTGAGAGACGTGCGCGCGAGCGCGCCGGCGCGCGCGCCGAACATCTCGCGGTAATGCACCGGCTGGGGCGTTGGGATCGAGGCGTTCGGGTCTCCCATGAGCGCCGACGCGATCATGCCGCCCTTGAGAATCAGTGACGGCTTGACGCCGAAGAATGCCGGTTCCCACAGCACGAGATCGGCCCACTTGCCGACCTCGACCGAGCCGATTTCGTGCGCCATGCCGTGAGTGATCGCCGGGTTGATGGTGTACTTCGCCACGTACCGCTTGACGCGGAAGTTGTCCGCCTGCGCCGTGTCCGTGCCGAGCGCGCCGCGCTGCACCTTCATCTTGTGGGCGGTCTGCCAGGTGCGCATGACGACTTCGCCGACCCGGCCCATCGCCTGCGAGTCCGACGAGATCATCGACAGCGCGCCGAGATCGTGCAGGATGTCCTCGGCGGCGATCGTCTCGCGCCGGATGCGCGACTCGGCGAACGCGATGTCCTCCGCAATGGCAGGATCGAGGTGATGGCAGACCATCAGCATGTCGAGGTGCTCGTCGAGCGTGTTGACGGTGTAAGGGCGCGTCGGGTTGGTGGACGACGGCAGCACGTTCGCTTCGCCGCACACTTTCAGGATATCCGGCGCGTGACCGCCCCCGGCGCCCTCGGTGTGATACGTATGGATCGTTCGGCCCCTGATGGCCGCGACCGTGGCTTCCACGAAGCCGCCTTCGTTGAGCGTGTCGGTATGGATGGCAACCTGCGTGTCGGTCGCGTCGGCCACGGTCAGGCAGGCGTCGATGGCCGCGGGCGTGGACCCCCAGTCCTCGTGCAGCTTCAGGCCGATGGCGCCCGCCTCGATCTGCTCGGTGAGGGGGGCGAGCTGGCTGACGTTGCCCTTGCCGAGAAAGCCGAGATTGATCGGCCAGCCGTCGGCCGCTTGCAGCATGCGCTCGAGATGCCACGGACCGGGCGTGCAGGTCGTGGCGTTCGTGCCCGTCGCCGGACCGGTGCCGCCGCCGAGCAGCGTGGTCACGCCGGACGAGAGCGCCTCCTCGATCTGTTGCGGGCAGATGAAGTGGATGTGCGAGTCGATGCCGCCGGCAGTGACGATCATGCCCTCGCCGGCGATCACCTCCGTCGCGCCGCCGAGCGCGATGGTGACGCCGGGCTGGATGTCCGGATTGCCGGCCTTGCCGATACCCCAGATGCGGCCGTCCTTGAGCCCGATGTCCGCCTTGACGATGCCCCAGTGATCGATGATCACGGCGTTGGTGATGACGGTGTCGACGACGTCCGCACGCGTGCGCTGCGACTGGCCCATGCCGTCACGGATGACCTTGCCGCCGCCGAACTTCACCTCTTCGCCGTACACCGTGTAGTCGCGTTCGATCTCGACGATCAGCTCCGTGTCGGCGAGCCGCAGACGGTCGCCCGTCGTGGGCCCGAACATTTCCGCGTAAGCGCGGCGTGAAATCTTCATAGCGCCCCCATCACCCGGCCGGCAAATCCATAGACGCGGCGATCCCCCGCCAGCGCCACGAGTTCGACCGTGCGTTGCTGCCCTGGCTCGAAGCGCACCGCGGTGCCGGCGGCGATGTTCAGCCGGAAGCCACGCGCGGCCTCGCGGTCGAACTGCAGGGCGTCGTTGACCTCGTAGAAATGAAAATGCGAGCCGACCTGAATCGGCCGGTCGCCCGTATTGGCGACGGTGACGCTGATCGTCGGTCGCCCCGCGTTAAGCGTGATCTCGCCCGCAGCGGGCAGCAGTTCGCCGGGAATCATCAATGTCTCCAGTGGGCGGTGGTGCGCCAAGACGACGGAATGACGACGGAATGACAGCGGAACGACAACGGATCGTTTGTCACGACGCCCGCCGCTCAGCTTGCCACGGCCAGCAACGACACGCCGTAGGCCAGGACACCGGCGCCCAGCGCGCGCGGCAGCCATGCGGTGCGGTGACGCAGCGCCATGCCGGCCGCGATGCCCGCGCCGTGGAGCATGCCCGTCGCGAGCAGGAAGCCGGCCATGTAGTGCAGCGCACTCGCTTCGTCGGGCAGTTCGGCGCCGTGGGTGAAACCATGAAAGACGGCAAACGCGCCCACGACCGCGGCGCCCGCCCAGCCGGGCAGCGTCGCGCGCGTGGTCAGCATCAGGCCGAGCACCAGCAGCGAGACGGCAATCATGGGCTCCACCCCGGGCAGCGCGAAGGCGTGCGACATGCCGAGCAGGCCGCCGACGGCGAGCATGGCGACGAATGCGATCGGCGCGAGCCAGACCCGGCGCGACGTCAGCGCGCTCCACAGGCCGACGACGATCATCGCGCACAGGTGATCCAGGCCCGTGAGCGGGTGGAATACGCCGGCCGCGAAGCTGCTGGCCGCGTCATGTCCCGGATGCCCCGGATGCGCGAGCGCGACGCCGGACGCCGCTAGCAGCGCCAGGCCCGTCGCGGTGCGCACCAGGCGGCGCGGTGCGGCGGCCGCGCCAAAGCGGCCGAAGGGGAGGTTCGGGCAACGAGGCGTGGAAGATGCCGGCGAAGTCGCGGCAAAAGTGCGAGTGCTCGGGGGGCGGTTTGCTGACATGAGACGTCCTTGATCTGTAGTTGTCGACGACGAATGGAATAACGCGAATCCGGTAAATCACCGCGAAGCGTGTCGCTCATGCAGCGCCTTCACGGGATGGGGTGATGCACGGTGACGAGCTTGGTGCCATCGGGGAACGTCGCCTCCACCTGGATGTCGGGAATCATTTCGGGCACCCCTTCCATGACGTCGTCGCGCGTGAGCAGCGTAGTGCCGTAGTGCATGAGCTCGGCAACCGTGCGGCCATCGCGCGCGGCCTCCATGAGCGCGGCGCTGATGAAGGCCACGGCCTCGGGGTAGTTCAGCTTCAGGCCGCGGGCGCGCCGTCGTTCGGCGAGCAGCGCGGCGGTGAAGATGAGCAATTTGTCTTTTTCGCGTGGAGTGAGCTTCATCGTAGGAGAGCGAATGTCAGGGCAAATGGGGCTTCGGCAGGGCCGGCATCATTGACGGATGAATCGCTGCAGTTCCGGCGTCGCCGGCCGCGTGAAGAGCTGTTCCGGCTCGCCGGATTCCCAGATCCTGCCCTGGTGCATGAACACCACGCGATCGGACACGTGACGCGCAAAGGGCATCTCGTGCGTGACGAGGATCAGCGTCATGCCTTCTGCCGCCAGGTCCTCGAGCACCTTGAGCACTTCGGCCACCAGCTCGGGGTCGAGCGCCGAGGTGATTTCGTCGCACAGCAGCACGGCCGGGGCCATCGCGAGCGAGCGCGCAATCGCCACACGCTGCTGCTGGCCGCCGGAGAGCTGCGACGGGTAGCTGTCGAACCTGTCGGCAAGTCCCACCTTGGCGAGCATGGCGCGCGCCGTCTCGCGGGCGTCGGCGGCCGGCGTCTTCTTGACCACCCTCTGCGCGAGCATCACGTTCTCGCCGGCCGACAGATGCGGGAACAGGTTGTATTGCTGGAACACCATGCCGACCTTCAGGCGCAGCGCGCGCAGATCGGTGTCGCGCGCCCCGACGTGGACGCCGTCGACGGCCACGCTGCCCGCGTCGAAGCGCTCCAGTCCGTTGAGCGTTCGCAGCAGCGTGCTCTTGCCCGAGCCGCTCTTGCCGATGATCGACACGACCTGACCGCGCTCGACGTCCATGTCGATGCCCTTGAGCACCGGGTTCTCGCCAAAGCGCTTTTGCATGCCCCTGACTTCAATGAGCGACATGATGGAGTTTCCTTTCGAGACGACGCGCCCAGAGCGACAGCGGGTAGCAGGCAGCGAAGTAGAGCAGGGCAACGAGGCCGTACACCGTGAACGGCTGGAACGTCGCGTTGGTGAGCATGGTGCCGGTCTTGGTGAGTTCGTCGAAGCCGATAATCGAAGCGAGCGCCGTGCTCTTGACCACCTGGACCGAGAAGCCGACCGTGGGCGCGATGGCAATGCGCAACGCCTGCGGCAGAATCACGTGCCGCAACTGTTCGCCGTAACGCATGGCCAGGCTCGACGACGCCTCCCATTGGCCGTGCGGGACGGCGTCGACGCAACCCCGCCAGATTTCCGTCAGATAGGCGCTCGTGTACAACGTGAGGCACACGGCGGCAGCGACCCACGGCGACACTTCGAGCCCGAGCAGCGGCAGGCCGAAGAAGACGAGGAATAGCTGCATGAGCAGCGGCGTTCCCTGGAATACCTCGATATAGAGGGCGACCGCACGCGCTGCCCACGATACGCGCCCGACGCGCACGACGAGCAGCACCAGCGCCACGAGCGCGCCGCAGACGAAGGCGATGGCCGAGAGCGCCAGCGTCCAGCGCCCGGCGATCAGCAGCCCGCGCAGCATGTCCCAGAGCGTGAACTCGATCATCGTGCGCCTGCCTTGGCCATGCCGCGAAACAGGCGCCGCGCGCCGCGCATCAGCACGCGGCGCAGCGCAATGGCCAGCAGCAGATACAGCGCGGTCACGATCAGATAGCTCTCGAAAGCGCGGAACGTGCGCGACTGCACGAAGTTCGCGGCATACGACAGATCGGGCACGGAGATCTGCGAGACGACGGCCGAGCCGAGCATCACGATCACGATCTGACTGGCGAGCGCCGGGAACACCTTGGCGAAGGCCTGCGGCAGAATCACGTGCCGCAAAATCTGCGCCCGGCTCATCGCCAGCGACTGCCCCGCTTCGGACAGGCCGCGCGGCACGGCGCGCATGCCCGCACGAATGATCTCCGTCGCGTAGGCGCCGAGGTTCACGCTCATGGCGACGATGGCGGCGCTCATCTCGTCGATGTGAATGCCGAGGCTCGGCAGGCCGAAGAAGATGAAGAACAACTGAACGATGAACGGCGTGTTGCGAATGAGCTCGACGTAAAGCCCCGCGATGGCCTTGAGCCACGCCGGGCCGTCCTCGCGTGCGACGGCGCATAGCGCACCGACGAACACGCCCACCACCGTCGAGACGGCCGTAAGCGCAATCGTGAGCGCGGCGCCCCGCGCGAAGAGCATCAGGTACTGCCGCAGATCGGCAAAGTCGAGAACGTAGTGCATCGGGAGCGGACCGTGAGTCGGAATGCGTCGGCGCAGCGGCGGCGCTCAGAGTTCGGCCGGCAGCGGCATGCCGAGCCACTTCTGCGAGACCTTGCCGAGCGAGCCGTCCTTCTTCGATGCGGCGAGGATCTCGTTGACCTTGGCGAGCAGGCGCGGCTCGTTCTTGTTGAGCCCCACGAAGCACGGCGAATTCTTGATGAGGAATTTCGGCTCGGGCAGCTTGGGCGGATGTTTGGCCACGATCGCGGCGGCGACCACGTTGCCGGTGGCAACGAGCTGCACCTGCCCCGACAGGAAGGCCGAGATCGTGCCGTTGTTGTCCTCGAAGCGCTTGATGGTCACGTCGGCCGGCGCGATTTTCGACAGCTCCAGGTCCTCCACCGCGCCGCGCGTCACACCGATGGTCTTGCCCGACAGGTCGGCCGGCTTGGCCACGGCCAGATCCTTCGGCCCGAACACACCGTTGTAGAACGGCGCATAGGCTTCGGAGAAATCGATGACTTTCTCGCGCTCGGCGTTCTTGCCCAGGCTGGAGATGACGAGATCGGCCTTGTTGGTGGTGAGGTATGGCACCCGGTTGGCGCTCGTCACGGGCACGAGTTCGAGCTTCACGCCCATGCCTTTGGCGAGCAGCGCGGCGGTGTCGATGTCATACCCGACCGGCTTCATGTCGGGGCCGATCGAGCCGAACGGCGGGAAGTCCTGCGGCACGGCGACACGAAGCGTGCCGCGCTTGACGATGTCATCCAGGCCGTCGGCGTGAGCCGTGCGCGGCATTGCCATGGCAAGCGCGGCGAGCGCGCTGGCGGCGAGCATCAACGCGGTGAAGGCGCGTCGGGCGCGAGCGCGCGCGCCCAGCGTGGCGGCAACGGCTTCGCGCGAGATGGCAGTGCGGGGGAACGACAGCATGGCGGCAACCTCGGTAGCGGATGGAGGAACGAAGCGTTTCGGTTTGGACGACCGGCATCTGGTCAGACCGGTCGATACAGTGAGGTAGCACGAACCGTGCCCGGCACCGCCGTTGTGCGCGAGGGCTCGAAGCGGCGCGGTCGCCGCCAGCGTCTGGGCGCCACGGTCGTCCGCGCGGAGCGGACAATTGCACGGCATTGGTGCGGTATTCGCCGCAAGATGCCGGGTCACGGCGGTCCAATCACCAGAATGGTGCAAGGAAAATGGGCGCCTGAAGCACCCAAGGCGCCCGACGGAAGACGCGCGGATGACGGGCCGTGCTTCGCGATGTCGCCGGCCGTGCGCGCAGGCCTAGGTCGCCCAGATCCGCAACGGCTCGGCCGGCACTCGGTGGACGATCGGGCGCAGCGTGAGCCAGTGGGCGATCAGCAGTTGCCGCACCGCCTCCATGTCACGACCGAGCACGCGCAGCACCAGTACGTTGTCGGGCAAACAAGTGATGCCCGCGCGCAGGTCGTCGTTGAACGGCAGCCCTTCGGCGAGCGATTCCGCCAGCTCGCGCGTGCAGGCGTCGCCCACGGCCCACAGCGTGGCGAAGACGGGGTATCCGGCGAGCCCGGTCGCGCCGTTGCGCTGCGCGTCGCCGGCGCCCAGCACCGCCTGTTCGGCCCACAGCAGGCGATCGTTCGCGTCGCGCAACTCGAAGGTCGAGCGCCACCGGCCCTGCGTCCATTGCTCGCCGGCGGCCTGCCGCCCGAGCAGCGTGGCGTCCCATCCGATGATCGTGGCGCCCGCACCCAAACGCACGGCAATGCGCTGCTGTGCGTCGGCATCCTCGAATACGATGTTCTCGAGCGGCAGCCAGTCGAGCCTGGCGCCGTCGTGGAGGGAAAGCGAGACGGTCTGCGTGCCGCTGCGGCCTTGCGACTTGTACCACTTCGTCGCCCCCGGCGTCGTGAGCACGGCGTGAGCGGCCTCACCCACGTCGATGCCGATGGCGAGGCTGTCGCCGCCGGCGATACCCCCCGGGGGATGGACGACGACGGCGTGGCAGATGCCCGGCCCTTCGGGATGCAGCGACTTCTGTACGACGAGAGGCCCCTGGTGGCGGCGTGTGGCGAGCACCGTGCGGGCGTCGCGCCGCGCGAAGCCCAGCGTCAGTTCGGCGTGCCAGCCGGCGGCGTAAGGATGATTCATGACGATCGATGCGCGTTGGATGCCCGCGAATCTAGCACGCGCTGCGCGAGACCGGTGCGGGAGCTGTGCGATGCGCGTCCCGCGCCATCACACGGCTACCATGTGGCGCACGCCGTCGGCCTCCATGTCCTTGCCGAGGCCGCTCGCCACGATGGCGCCGCGGCTCATCACGCGATAGTGGTCGGCGAGCGCCAGCGCGAAGTCGTAGTACTGCTCGACGAGCAGCACCGTCATGCCGCGCTCGTCGACCAGACGCCGCAGCGTCGCGCCGATGTCCTTGATGATCGAGGGCTGAATGCCTTCGGTGGGCTCGTCGAGGATCAGCAGTTGCGGGTCGCTCATCAGCGCGCGGCCGATGGCGAGCTGCTGCTGTTGGCCGCCGGACAGATCGCCGCCGCGCCGCTGCTTCATGTCGCGCAGCACCGGAAACAGCTCGTAGATGTGCGCCGGCACGCCACGCTTGGCCTCGCGTGACGCACGGCTCGCCGCGCCGATCAGCAGGTTCTCTTCGACGGTGAGACGCGGGAAGATCTCGCGCCCCTGCGGGACATACGCGAGACCGCTCGCGACACGCGCGTGGGGCGCCGCCGCCGTGAGCGCCGTGCCGCGCCAGGCAATGCTGCCCGACTTCACCGGCACCACGCCCATCAGGCACTTGAGCAGCGTGGTCTTGCCCACGCCGTTGCGCCCGAGCAGCACGGTGAGCTGCGCCTCGGGCACGGTGAACTCCACGTTGCGCAGGATATGACTGCCGCTGTAGTACTGATTGAGTGCGTGAATTTCGAGCATGCTCAGCGTCCCAGATACGATTCGATCACGCGCTCGTCGCGCTGTACGGCGTCGAGCGTGCCTTCGGCGAGCACCCGGCCTTCGGCCATGACCGTGACGGTGCCGGTTTCGCCCGCGAGCGCGGCGACGAACGCCATGTCGTGTTCCACGACCATCATCGAACACTGCCCGCGCAGCCGGTTGAGCAGCTCGGCCAGTTGCGCCGTCTCCTCGTCGGTCATGCCGGCGGCGGGTTCGTCGAGCAGCAGAAGCTGGGGTTGCTGCATGAGCAGCATGCCGATCTCGAGCCGCTGTTTCTGGCCGTGAGAGAGCTGACCGGCGCGCACATGCGCCTGGTGCTCGAGATGCGTGAGCGCCAGTACGTCCTCGATGCGGTGACGCATCGCCGAGGTGAGTACCGCCCACAGGGCGTGGAACCAGCGCTTGTCGCCGGCGCAGGCGAGCTCGAGGTTCTCCCACACGCTGTGATGCTCGAACACCGTTGGTTTCTGGAACTTGCGTCCCACGCCGGCCTGCGCAATGGCGGGTTCGTCAAGGCGCGAGAGGTCGAGCGTCTGACCGAGGAACGCGCGGCCGGCGTCGGGCCGCGTCTTGCCGGTGACCACGTCCATCATCGTCGTCTTGCCGGCGCCATTCGGGCCGATGATGCAGCGCAGTTCGTTGGTGCGAATCGACAGCGACAGATCGTTGAGCGCGCGAAAGCCGTCGAACGAGACGCAGATGTTCTCCAGATACAGAATCAGACCGTGCGACGTGTCGATCTCGCCCGGCACGAGCAGATGCGACATGCCGGTGGTGTCGCCGCTCACGCTCACCGATGCGTCGGGCGCGTCGGCCTCCTGCCAGCTGATGTCGGTCATGTACTGGTTCATGCGCGGTCTCCGGTGGCGGGGTGAGCGGCGTCGCCCTCGGCGCTCGCGCGCACGGAGTGCGCGCGTTTGCGCGAATACCGGGTGACGAGCCCGATTACGCCCTGCGGCAGCAGCAGCGGCACGAGCACGAACATCGCGCCGAGGAAGAACAGCCAGTACTCGGCGAAGTAGGCGGTGAAGAAACTCTTTGCACCGTTGACCAGAAACGCCCCCGCGATGGCGCCCACGAGCGAGCCGCGCCCGCCGATGGCCACCCAGATCGCCATCTCGATGGAGTTGACCGGCGCCATCTCGCTCGGATTGATGATGCCGACCTGCGGCACGTACAGCGCCCCCGCGATGCCGCACAGCATGGCGGATAGCGTCCACACGAAGAGCTTGTAGCCGAGCGGCCGATAGCCGAGGAACATGGCGCGCGATTCGCCGTCGCGAATGGCGGTGACCACGCGGCCGAACTTCGAGACGACGAGCGCGCGACACAGCACGAACGCGCCCACGAGGACGGCGAACGTCACGAGAAAGAGCGCCGTGCGGGTGTTCGCGGACGTGATCGAATAGCCGAGGATGCGCTTGAAGTCCGTGAAGCCGTTGTTGCCGCCGAAGCCGGTCTCGTTGCGGTAGAACAGCAGCATGGCCGCGAACGTGAGCGCCTGCGTGATGATCGACAGGTAGACGCCCTTGACCCGCGAGCGAAACGCCAGATAGCCAAAGAGCCAAGCCACGACACCGGGCAATGCGACGACGAGAAACATCGCCCAGGCGAAGTGCTCGGTGCCGCTCCAGTACCAGGGCAGCTCCTTCCAGTCGAGAAACACCATGAAGTCGGGCAGATCGCTGTGGTATACGCCGTCGCGACCGATGGCGCGCATCAGGTACATGCCCATCGCGTAGCCGCCGAGCGCGAAGAAAAGCCCGTGGCCGAGGCTGAGAATGCCGCAATAGCCCCACACCAGATCGAGCGCAAGCGCGGCGATGGCGTAGCACATGATCTTGCCCACGAGCGTCATCGCATAGGCCGACAGATGCAGCGGGTGCGACGGCGGCAGCACGAGCGCGCAGACCGGCACGAGGATCAGCACGGCCAGCACGAAGGCGAGCAGCGCGGGCGCCGCGCCCCTGGGCAGCAGGCGCGCGCGCGCGGGGAGATCGAGGGCGACGGGGGGCACATCGGCGGCCACATCGGCGGCCACGTCCCTCGCGGCGTTCGCAGCGGATTTTGCGGCAGGATTCGCGGCGGGATCGGGCGTCGACGTCGCGCACAGAAAGTCTGGCGTTTTCATTCAGGCCTCCGCGCTGCGCCCTTTGAGCGCGAACATGCCCTGCGGGCGTTTCTGGATGAACAGCACGATCAGGATCAGCACGGCGATCTTCGCGAGCACGGCGCCCCACACCGGCTCGAGCAGCTTGTTGGCAATGCCCAGGCCGAATGCGCCCACGATCGTGCCCGCGAGCTGTCCCACGCCGCCCAGCACCACGGCCATGAACGAGTCGATGATGTAGCTCTGCCCGAGATCCGGGCCGACGTTGCCGATCTGCGAGAGCGCGCAGCCGCCCAGACCGGCGATGCCGGCGCCGAAGGCGAACGCGTAGCTGTCGACGCGGCCCGTCTTCACGCCGACGCACGCGGCCATCGAACGGTTCTGCGTGACGGCGCGGATGAACAGGCCGAGACGCGTGAGATTGAGCACCGACCACGTGAGCGCCACGACGACCAGCGCGAACGCGAGAATCACGATGCGGTTGTAGGGCAGCATCAGGTTGGGCAGCACGGCAATGCCGCCGCTCATCCAAGACGGGTTGACGACCTCGACGTTCTGCGCGCCGAACAGCGTGCGCACCGCCTGGATCAGCAGCAGGCTGATACCGAAGGTGGTGAGCAGCGTCTCGAGCGGACGGCCGTAGAGATGCTTGATGACGGTGCGCTCGAGCACGAGGCCGAGTGCCGCGGCCACGAGGAAGGCGGCCGGTACGGCGGCCACGAGATACCAGTCGAACGCGCCGGGCAGAAAGCGCTGAAAGAGCGTCTGCACGACATAGGTGGCATAGGCGCCCACCATCAGGAATTCACCGTGCGCCATGTTGATCACGCCGATCAGGCCGTATGTGATGGCCAGCCCCAGCGCGGCGAGCAGCAGCACGCTGCCGAGCGACAGGCCGGCGAACACCGTGCCGAAGAACTCGCTGCGGCGCTGCGCCGAGGCCAGCTTCGTCAGTGCGATGTCGGCGGCGCTGCGCACGCTCGCGTCGCTTTCGGCGTAAGTGCCGTCGGCCTGTTTTGCGACGATCGGCAGCAACAGGTCGCGCATCTGCGGATCGCCCGCTGCGGCAATGAGGTCGATGGCTTCGCGGCGCTTGGCCGGATCGGCGTCGTGCAGCGCGGTTTGCGCCCACAATTGGTCGAGACGCGGCTTGAGCGCCGGGTCAGTTTCCTTCGCGCGCGCCTTGTCCACGAGCGACTTGAACGCGGGCGAGGGGTTTTGCAGCATCGTGTCGATGGCGCGGGCGCGCGCGTCGCGATCGGGCGAGAGCAGGGCGCCCGCGGCGGCGGCGGTGGCCACCTTGGCGCGCAGCACGTTGTTGAGCGTGAGCGAGCCGGCGTCGTCGGCCTTGACCGTCGCGCCGGTGATCGGGTCGACGTACCGGTCGCCGTCCTGGATGGCGATGCGCTCGCCCACGGCCACGGCGGAGTCGTCGGCCAGTGCCTTGAGGAGCGCGGCGGCCTGCGGCGAGCCGTCGGCCGCGAGATGATCGATCGCCTGGGCCTTGGCGTCGAAATCGTCGCCCGCGAGGGCGGCCAGATCGGCGTTCGTGATCGAGACCGGCGTCGCAACCGTGGGCGCCGCGGGTGCCGTGGCAGCCCCGGGATCCGCGGCGGCCGCGGCCGTCCCCGGCGTGATGAGCGCTGCGCCCAGCGAAAGCAGGACAAGGGCGGCAGCGGTCCAGCGTCTTATCGTTATCATCGAAACCTCTGCGCGCGCCGGAGACCGTCTCGGTCGCTCCGGCGCCTGGAGTGGAAGGGGCGGTCAGACCTTGTCGGGCTTGCCTTCATTGCCCGCGATGAACGGGCTCCACGGTTGCGCACGCACCGTCGACTTGGTCTTCCACACCACGTTGAACTGGCCGTCCGGGCGGATTTCGCCAATCATTACCGGCTTGTGCAGGTGGTGGTTGCCGTCCATGACCATGTCGAAACCGTCGGGCGACTTGAAGCTCTGGCCGACCATGGCGGCGCGGACCTTGTCGACGTCCACGCTGCCGGCCTTCTCTACGGCCTGCTTCCACATGTGCATGCCGACGAAGGTCGCTTCCATCGGATCGTTCGTCACGCGCTTGTCGCCGCCCGGCAGGTTCTTCGCCTTGACGTAGGCGAACCACTGCTTCTTGAACGAATCGTTGGTCGGGTTCTTGACCGACATGAAGTAGTTCCATGCCGCGAGGTGGCCCACGAGCGGCTTCGTGTCGATGCCGCGCAACTCCTCTTCACCCACGGAGAACGCCACGACCGGCACGTCGGTGGCCTTCAGGCCCTGGTTGCCCAGTTCCTTGTAGAACGGCACGTTCGAGTCGCCGTTGATGGTCGAGACGACGGCCGTCTTGCCGCCCTGCGCGAACTGCTTGATGTTGGCGACGATGGTCTGGTAGTCGCTGTGGCCGAACGGCGTGTAGACCTCCTGGATGTCCTTGTCGTCCACGCCCTTCGAGTGCAGGAAGGCGCGCAGGATCTTGTTGGTCGTGCGCGGGTAGACGTAGTCGGTGCCGAGCAGGAAGAAGCGCTTGGCGCCGCCGCCTTCCTTGCCCATCAGGTACTCCACGGCGGGGATTGCCTGCTGGTTCGGCGCGGCGCCGGTGTAGAAGACGTTCTTCGACATCTCCTCGCCTTCGTACTGCACCGGGTAATAGAGCAGGCCGTTGAGTTCCTCGAAGACGGGCAGGACCGACTTGCGCGAGACGGAAGTCCAGCAGCCGAACACGGCCGCGACCTTGTCCTTGGTGAGAAGCTGGCGCGCCTTCTCGGCGAAGAGCGGCCAGTTCGACGCGGGGTCGACGACCACGGCCTCGAGCGGCCGGCCCATGACGCCGCCGCGGGCGTTGATGTCGGCGATGGTCATGAGGGCCACGTCCTTGAGCGACGTCTCCGAGATGGCCATCGTGCCCGAGAGCGAGTGCAGGATGCCGACCTTGATGGGCTGCTTGCTCTGCGCGAACAAGCTGGGCGCCATGCCCGTGAGCGATGCGGCGCCCGAGAGGGCCGCCATCTGGAGTAGCGTGCGTCGTTTCATGGTACGTCTTCCCCTTTTCTGGTTAGACCGGTCGATCCGGTACGGGGAGAGTTACGCAAAGGGCGTGCCAGGGACGCGCGACGGCGGCGCGATGGGCCTGACGGCCCGGGAGCGCACGTGCCAGCCGTGGGCGCGAAACACGTTGGTGCGGGCGCGCGCAGAGTTGGTGCGCACCGAGTTGGCGCGCGGCGGGTGGTGCGCGGCGTGGCATTTTTTGATGCATGATTGGCATTCGTGCCAATGTGGCCGACGGCAAGATGGGGCCCTCCCACGGACTCCTCACTTGTTTCAGGACACGCAAATGACCGATGCCATTGCCGGGCGCGCCGCGCCCTCTTCCGAGCCGCCCGGACCCGCGCGCAAGCTGGGCCGCCGTTATGCGGCCGTGCTCGCCGCCTGTCAGGCGCTCTACACCGCTGCGCTGTCGGTCGACCTTACGCTGACCGGGCTGGTCGGCTACATGCTCGCATCGGACAAGGGATACGCCACGCTGCCGTTCTCGCTCATCACGGTGGCCTCGGCCATCACCACGATCTTCGCGTCGATGCTGATCCAGCGCATGGGGCAGCGCTTCGGCTTTGCGCTGGGCGCGGCGTTCGGCACGCTCGGCGGTCTGGTGTCCGTGATGGCGATCTATCAGGGCCATTTCGCGATGTTCTGCGCGGGCACGGCGTGCGTTGGCGTTTTCCAGGCCTTTGCGCGCTACTACCGTCTGGCGGCGGCGGACGTCGTGCCCGTCGAGGACAAGCCGCGGGCGATTTCGGTGGTGCTCACGGGCGGCGTGCTCGCCGCGGTGATCGGCCCGGCGTTGGCCGCCGGCAGCAAGGACTGGCTCGCGCCGGTCACGTTCGCCGGCTCGTATCTCGTCGTGACGCTGCTCTCCGGCGTCTCGCTCGTGCTGCTCGTGGGGTTCCTGCGCGATCTGCCGGTGCATGCGGCCGGCAGCACCACGGCAGACGGCGCGGCGCTGCCCGCGCGACCGCTCGGCGAGATCATGCGTCAGCCGATCTACGTGGCGGCGCTCGCGAACAACCTGATCGGGTTCATGGTGATGATGTTCGTGATGACGGCCACGCCGATCGCTGCCGTTGCGTGCGGGCACAGCATCGACGACGGGGCGCACATCATCGAATGGCACCTGGTTGGCATGTACGCGCCGTCGTTCTTCTCGGGGCATCTCGTCAAGCGCTGGGGCGTGGTGCCGGTGTTGCTTGCCGGGATTGCGATGAGCGCGCTGTGCGGCGTGCTGGCGCTTGCGTCGACGAGCTTGCCGTACTTCTATGCGGCGCTCGCGTTCCTCGGTGTGGGGTGGAATTTCATGTTCGTGGGGGGCACGACGCTGCTCACGATGTCGTACCGGCCGGCCGAGCGCGCACGCGCACAGGCGGCCAACGAGTTCATCACGTTCGCCGGGACGGCGCTCGCGAGTCTCTTCGCCGGGCAATTGCTGGCGCGCTTCGGCTGGGCGACCATCAACCAGGCAACCTTTCCGCTGCTTGCGGTCGCGGCGCTCGCGACGGTGTGGTATGCCATCGATGCCAGGCGCCGCGAAACGCCGGTGACGGCCTGATCCACGGGCAGATCACGCCCTGAAAACGCCCTGACAACGCCATGACACCACCTCGTCTCGTTGCTTTTCTCATCGTGCCGCCGTTCGTGCTGCTGGACCTGGCCGGGCCGCTCGATGCGTTCCATGCCGTGATTCGCAACTTCACGGAGCTTGGGCGGGGAGCACCCTATCGCACCGTGGTGGTCTCGGAGCACGGCGGGCCGGTCGAGACGGGCTCGGGCATTACGCTGCACACCGAGCCGATGCGCGCGCTCGAAGCGATGCACGTCGACACCCTGATCGCGGTGGGCGGCGCGGTGGCGCACCGTCCGGCGGTGCCCGGGCCGGTCGGCGAGTGGCTGCGCGGCTATGCGCCGCGCGTGCGTCGGGTGTGTTCGGTGTGCGTGGGCGCGTTCATCCTCGGCTCGGCGGGGTTGCTCGACGGCAGGCGCGCCACGACGCACTGGCTCGATACGGCGATGTTGCAGAGCTGCTTTCCGAATGCACGGGTCGAGTCCGATCCGATTTACGTGCGCGAGGATCCGGTGTGGACATCGGCGGGGATTACGGCGGGCATCGATCTCGGGCTGGCGTTGGTGGAGGACGATTGCGGCGCGGACGTGGCGCTGCAGGCGGCGCGCCGGCTCGTGGTGTTTCTCAAGCGCGCGGGCGGGCAGTCGCAGTTCAGCCCGCCGCTGCAGGACCAGATGGCGGCGGGGGCGCCGTTTGGCGAGTTGCACGCGTGGATGGCGGCGCGGCTCGATGGTGATCTGTCGGTGGCGCGCCTGGCGGAGCAGGCCAACATGAGCGCGCGCACGTTCGCGCGCACCTATCTGGCGCGCACGGGCTCGACCCCGGCGAAGGCGGTCGAGCGCATGCGCCTGGAGGCGGCGCGCTTCGCGTTGCTCGATTCCGATGCGCCGCTCAAGCGTATCGCGGCCCGCGTGGGCTTCGGCGACGAACAAAATCTGCGCCGCGCCTTTCAGCGGCAATACGGCGTGACGCCGGCGGCTTATCGGGAAAGGTTCGGGGTGGAGGCTTAGGCGGCGTCGTCAAACCGCTCCCGAAGCCGAGTGGTCGCGAACGGCTGTAGCGGCTGTAGCGGCTGTCACGGCAGTAACGGCTGTTGCCCCGGCGAGCTTCCCCGCCGCCGCGCGATCGAGGAATCGGAACAGGCGGGCGTCGTCCGAATAGGCGACATTGAAGCGGAACCATCGGCACGGATCGCCGTGCGGCAGGAAAAACTCGCCCGGCGCGAGCATGATGCTCTCGAGCAGCGCGGCTTCGGCCAGTTCGCGCGCCGGGGGCGCCGTCTCCGGCAAGCTGCCGCACACGAACATGCCGCCCTCGGGCTGCGCCAGCAACGTCACCCCGTGCGTCTGCAGTTGCGTGATGAGCCGGGCGCGCGAGCGCGTGAGCCGGTCCGACAGGCGCTCGATGTGCTTGCGGTGTCGTCCCTCGGTCAGGATCGCATGCACGATGCGTTCGTTGATCTCCGAGGACGTCAGCCCCGCCACCATCTTGCTGCGCGCGATCTCATGCGCCAGATCGCGCGAACACGCCAGATACCCCACGCGCACCGACGGCGAGATCGTCTTCGAGAAGCTCGATACATAGATTACGCGCGACAGGCCGTCCATCGCCGCGAGCGACGGCGTGCCCGCCGGCGCCAGCTCCCGGTAGATATCGTCCTCGACGAGCCAGAAGCCGTGCTGCTCGGCACATTGCAGAATGCGATGCGCGAGCGCCGGCGTGAGCGACGTCCCCAACGGGTTTTGCAGCGCCGGATTGATGAAGAACGCTCGCGGCCGGTGCGTTTGCGCCGCCTGTTCCAGCGCGGCGAGATCCAGCCCCGCCTCGGTTCGCTCGATTCCCACCACGTTGAGCCCGGCCAGGCGCAACACCGCCAGCAGATTGCAGTACGCCGGCGCCTCGACCAGCACGGTGTCGCCCGGCTTGAGCAACGTGCGCACGACCAGATCGAGCGCCTGCGTTGCGCCGTGCGTGAGCACGATCTGTTCGGGCGCCGCGTCGATGGACAACTCGCCAAGCCGGCGCGTGAGCCACTGTCGCAGCGGCCCATAACCGTGCGGATGGCCGTAATGCGCGAAGTGCGCGCCGGGGCCCTTCGAGAGCGAGCGCAGCGCGCCGTGCAAGCCGTCCTCGTCGAGCCAGCTGTCCGGTAGCCAGCCGCAACCGCTCTTCACGGCAATGGAGTCGTCCGCAAAGATCTCCGAGAGCAGCCACGCATTCGTCACCTCGCTCGCGGCCCCGCTCGTCGCCAGCGCGCCGCTGCGGCCCGGCACCCCGCTCTCGTGGGCGTCGGCCGCGCCGGCGACGAAGAAGCCCGCACCCCGGCGCGCGACCAGCGTGCCGCGCGCCACGAGCCGGTCGTATGCCTCCACCACCGTGAACGTACTGATGCCGTGCGCCTTCGCCAGCGAACGGATCGACGGCATGCGCACACCCGCATGGAGCGTGCGGCGCTGGAGCGCACGCTCGACCTCGCGCACGATCTGATCGACCAGCGCTTCCGGCTGGGCGCGGTTCAGGGAAAAAGCGAGCGGCTGGACCATGACAGTGAAACCTCGAAGCAGACGGCGGAAGTGGCCCGACGGGCTGTTGCCAATACAGTTGAAGCGATCGACCGATACAGAATATACATTTTCCGGGCGACTGTGCATGTCTGTACCGGTCGGGCTCTCGTAGGATCGATCCATCCACCCGTGGGCGCGAGCCGCGGGACATCCTGATCGAGCCAAGACCTGGGGAGACCCCGCGATGAACATGAAAGACCTGAATCTCGACATGACGGCGTTCTGGATGCCGTTTACCAACAACCGTCAGTTCAAAAGCGCGCCGCGTCTGCTCGTCAAGGCGCAGGGCATGCACTACACGTCGTCGGACAATCGCCGCATTCTCGACGGCACGGCCGGCCTGTGGTGCGTGAACGCCGGCCACTGCCGCACGGAGATCGTCGAGGCGATCCGCCAGCAGGCCGGCGAGATGGACTTCGCCCCCACGTTCCAGATGGGCCATCCGAAGGCGTTCGAGGCGGCGAGCAAGATCGCCGCGATCACGCCGCAGGGCCTCGATCGCATTTTCTTCACGAATTCGGGCTCGGAGTCCGTCGACACGGCGCTCAAGATCGCGCTCGCCTACCATCGCGCTCGCGGCGAAGGCCAGCGCACGCGCCTCATCGGCCGCGAGCGCGGCTACCACGGCGTGGGTTTCGGCGGCATTTCGGTCGGTGGCATCTCGCCGAACCGCAAGGCGTATTCGGGCCAGTTGCTGCCGGCCGTCGATCATCTGCCGCACACCCTGAACATCAAGGAAGCGGCTTTCACCAAGGGGCAGCCGGCTTGGGGCGCCCATCTGGCAGACGAGCTCGAGCGCATCGTCGCGCTGCACGACGCCTCGACCATCGCGGCGGTGATCGTGGAGCCGCTCGCCGGCTCGACGGGCGTGCTGGTGCCGCCGCAAGGCTATCTGCAGAAACTGCGCGAGATCTGCGACAAGTACGGCATTCTGCTGATCTTCGATGAAGTCATCACGGGTCTGGGCCGCCTGGGCAAGCCGTTCGCCGCGCAGTACTTCGGCGTGACGCCGGACATCATGACGATGGCCAAGGGCGTGAACAACGCGGCCGTGCCGATGGGCGCCGTCGCCGTGAAGACGAGCGTGCACGACGCCATCGTCGACGCCGGCAACGCGGGCGCCATCGAGTTCTTCCATGGGTACACGTACTCCGGTCACCCGCTTGCGGCGGCCGCGGCGTGCGCTGCGCTCGATCTGTACAGGAGCGAAGGCCTGTTCGAGCGCGCCGCCAAGCTCGCGCCGCACTTCGAGAAGGTCATCCACGGCCTGCGCGACCTGCCGAATGTCGTCGATATCCGCAACCTCGGCATGGTCGGCGGCATCGAGCTGGCCACGCGCGACGGCAAGCCGGGCGCGCGCGCTCACGAAATCTTCGTCAAGTGCTTCGAGAAGGGCGCGCTGGTCCGATACACGGGCGACATTCTCGCGTTCTCGCCGCCGCTGATCATCAGCGAAGCGCAGATCGACGAGTTGTTCGGCATCGTCGCCGAAGCCATTCGCGAGACCGCTTAAGGAGCACCGCGGGCGACGGCGCCGCGGCGGCACAGGGCCGCCGGTCTTTCTCAACCATTCCCATCACATGATGGCGACACCGGCGCGTGCCGCCGGCGTCGTCATCGGACAGCAACGTCTGTCCTCGACATCGTCTTTACGGAAATCGACATGAATCAACGAGTGAGCACCGAGCGTATCGAACATTGGATTGGCGGCGCGAGCGTCGCATCGGGCGAAGCCGAGCTGCGCTTCGGCGAAGTGACGAACCCCGCCACCGGCGAGGTGATCCGACAGGTCGCGCTGGGCGGCGCGGCGGACGTTGCGAAGGCCGTGGCCGCCGCGCGTGCCGCGCTGCCGGCATGGCGCGCCACGCCGCCGATGAAGCGCGCCCGCGTCATGATGAAGTACCGCGAACTGCTCGAAGCGAATCGCGAGGCGCTCGTGCAACTGATCACGCAGGAACACGGCAAGACGCTGGACGACGCGCGCGGCGAAGTCACGCGCGGTATCGAGGTGGTGGAGTTCGCCATCGGCATCCCGCATCTGCTCAAGGGCGAGATCGCACCGCAGGTCGGCACGGGCGTCGATACGTATTCGATCCATCAGCCCGTCGGCGTATGCGCCGGCATCACGCCGTTCAATTTCCCGTCCATGGTGCCGCTGTGGATGTTCCCGATGGCGGTGGCCTGCGGCAACACGTTCGTGCTCAAGCCGTCGGAAAAGGTGCCTTCGGCGGCGTTGCTGCTCGCGCGCCTGGCCAGGGACGCTGGCCTGCCCGACGGCGTGCTCAATGTCGTGGACGGCGACAAGGCAGCCGTCGATGCGCTGCTCACGCACCCCGACGTGAACGCGGTGTCCTTCGTGGGCTCGACGCCGATCGCGCAGTACATCTACGGCACGGCGTCGGCGCACGGCAAGCGCGTGCAGGCGCTTGGCGGCGCGAAGAACCACGGCGTGGTCATGCCCGACGCCGATCTCGACTTCACCGTCGACGCGCTGATCGGCGCGGCCTACGGCTCCGCCGGCGAGCGCTGCATGGCGATTTCGGTGGCCGTGGCCGTGGGCGAGGTGGCCGATGAGCTGGTGGCGCGGCTGGCACGGGCGGCAAAGGCGTTGCCGGTTGGCGACGGCACCGACCCTGCTGCGCAGATGGGCCCGCTGATCACGCGCGTGCATTGCGACAAGGTGCGCGGTTTCGTCGACGCGGGCGTAGAGGAAGGCGCCCGGCTGGTGGTCGATGGCCGCGGCCTGAAGGTCGCGCAGCGCGAGGACGGCTTTTTCATCGGCCCATGCCTGTTCGATAACGTGACGCCGGAGATGTCGATCTATCGCCACGAAATCTTCGGGCCCGTGCTCTCGGTCGTGCGGGTGAATACGCTGGAAGAGGCGATCGCGCTGATCAACCGCAACCCGTATGCCAACGGCACGGCGGTCTTCACGACGTCGGGCGGCGCGGCGCGCCGCTTCGAGGACGAGATCGAAGTCGGCATGGTCGGCGTGAACGTGCCGATTCCGGTGCCCGTGTCGTACTTCTCGTTCGGCGGCTGGCGCAATTCGCTGTTCGGCGACCAGCATATCTACGGACCGGAATCGGTGCGCTTCTACACGCGCTCGAAGGTGGTCACGCGCCGCTGGTCGGAAGGGCGCGCGGCGAACGCGACGTCGTCGCTCGTCATGCCGACGCTCGGCCAGTAAGCGAGGTCGGCAAGCGGACCCGGTGAGCGGGCCCGGTGAGTTGGCCCAGCAAGCCGCGAGCCGCCGGCAAGGACGGAGAGCCGCAAGGGGCGCCGCCGCAATGCAAACGCCGTCCGGGGCTGCCCCGCGGACGGCGTTTTTTTACGCGCATGGTGCGGCAACGATCAGCGCACCGGTGCGATCTCGACGCCCTCGCCGATCAGGAAGCTGCGAATGCGCTGCGCGAACTGGAGCGCATGTTCGCCGTCGCCATGCAGGCAGACGGTCTCGGCCCGGATGGGCACCAGCGAGCCGTCGATGGCGCGCACATGCTGCTCGCGCACCATCATGAGCGTCTGCGCGAGCGCGTCTTCTTCGCGCTCGATGAGCGCGCCGGGCGTGCCCCGTTTGACGAGCGATCCGTCGGGGTTGTAGCCGCGATCGGCGAAGACTTCTTCGACGGCGCGCATGCCCGCCGCGCGCGCGGCCTTGACGAGCTCGCCGCCTGCCAGCCCGAAGATTGCCAGATCGGTGTCGAAAGCGCGGATCGCCTCGACCAGCGTCTCGGCGAGCGCCGGGTCGCGCGCCGCCTGGTTGTACAGCGCCCCGTGCGGCTTGACGTGCGAGAGCCAGCCGCCTTGCGCGCGGACCATCGCGGCGAGCGCGCCGATCTGGTAGAGCATGCCGGCGCGAATTTCGTCGAGCGGCAACTGCATCTCGGTGCGGCCGAAGTTCTCCCGGTCGGGGAAGCTCGGGTGTGCGCCGATGGCCACGCCATTGTCCAGCGCCCAGCGCACCACCTGCTGCATGGTGCCCGCATCGCCCGCGTGCCAGCCGCATGCGACGTTGGCGGAGCTGACCAGCGTCAGCAAGGCCTCGTCGGAGTCGCAGCCTTCGCCGAGGTCGACGTTCAGATCGATCTTCATGTTGCGTATTTCTCCTGCGGGGGACGTCTCGCGTCAGCGTTTGCGCGAGACGGCGGGCATGCGCGGCGGCTTCAGGATGCCGCGATCATGCCAGGCGAGCGCGCGCTCGATCTGTGCAAGATAGCGCAACTGCTCGCGCCATGCTTCGCGCGCTTCGGCCGCCGTGCATTCCGAAAAGTACAGCGTGCTGCCCAGACGCGCCTGCCCGAGGCGCCACAGATCCGCGCTGATCACCGTGCCGATCTTCGGGTAGCCGCCGGTGGTCTGGGCGTCGGCCAGCAGGATGATGGGCTGGCCCGACGGCGGCACCTGAATCACGCCCGGCAACACGCCGTGCGAGAGCAGGTCGTGCATGCGGTTCTTCTTGCGCGCGAGCGGCTCGGGGCCCGAGAGCCGATAGCCCATGCGGTTGCTGTTGGGCGTGACCTGCCACGGATTCTCCCAAAATTGCCTGTGGGTGGCGGCGGTGAAGTCGTCGTATTCGGGGCCGGGCAGCACGCGCACGCGGTGGGCGAGCGGGTCGGACAGCCACAGCGGCGGACGCACGCCCAGCGCTGCGGCCTTGCGCGCTTCGGCGCTGGCGTGGCCCATGGCGATGCGATCGCCGTCGCGCAGGGCACGACCCTCGAAGCCGCCGAAACCGGCCGTGAGATCGGTGCTGCGCGAGCCGAGCGCCTCGGGCACGTCGATGCCGCCGGCGACCGCGAGATAGGTGCGCATGCCGAAGCGCGCGGGGCGCAGCGTCAGCGTCTGGCCGCGCGTGACGGGAAAGCGCCACCACGACCACACGGGCGTGCCGTCGAGATCGGCACGGCAGTCGGCGCCTGTCAGCGCCACCAGCGTGGAAGATGTGAAGCGCAGCGCGCACGCCCCCATCGTGATCTCCAGGGTGGCGGCATTCAGTTCGTTGCCGACCAGCCGGTTCGCCACGGCACAGGCGAGCGGGTCGACCGCGCCGCCGCTCGCGACGCCGAATTCACGTTGTCCGGTTCGGCCCAGATCCTGCACCGTGGTGAGGAGGCCGGCTCGCAGGATGTCGATCACAGGTCGAGGCTCGCGATGGTGAAACGCACGCGATCGCCCGGCGCCAGCAGGGCGGGCGGGCTCGCGGCGGGGTCGAACAGGGCGCGCGCGGTATGGCCGATGATTTGCCAGCCGCCCGGCGACGACAGCGGATAGATGCCGGTCTGGTTGCCGCCGATGCCCACCGAGCCGGCCGGCACCGACAGGCGCGGTTCGGCCCGGCGCGGCGCGGCGATCGACTCGTCGAGGCCTCCGAGATAGGCGAAGCCCGGCTGAAACCCAATGAAATAGACGATGTATTCCGGCGCCGTGTGGCGTTGCACGACCGTCTTCGGCTGCAGGCGCGCGTGTCGCGCGACCTCGGCGAGATCGGGGCCGTGCCGGCCGCCGTAGTGCACCGGGATTTCGATCTCGCGCCCGACCTCGCCGGCGCTCGGGGGCGTGTGCCAGAGCTCGCGCAAGCGCTCGCCGAGCACTTCGATGTCGGTGGCGAGCGGATCGAACAGCAGCGTGAGGTTGTTCATGCCGGGCACCACTTCGCGAACGTCGGGCCAGTCGCGGGCGAGTGCGGCGACGTGCCACACGCGCCGCTGCGTGGCGAGCGTGGGCGTGGCGCCGGCTTCGCACACGAGCGCGCTGTCGCCAAGCGGCAGGATTTTGAGCGTTGTCATGAATTAGCGATCGTTGCCGCGCGCACGCGCAAAGGTGGCCGATTCGGTCACGATGGCGTCGAGCGCCAGGTCGTGGGCTTCGGCGTCGAGATGCTCGATCTCGAGCGCGTCGTAGGCGATGCCGAGCGTTTGCGGCGGCGGTGTCATCGAATGCAGCGTGCGATCGTAGAAGCCGCCGCCGTAGCCCAGCCGCAGTCCGTCGCGCGTGAAACCCACGCACGGCACGAGCAGCAGGTCGGGCACGAGCACTTCGGTGTCGAGCGGCACGGGAATGCGATAGCGGCCTTGCGTCATGGGCGTGTCGGGCGTCCAGTGATGAAAGACGAGCGGGGTCGCGGGCGCGGCGACGACCGGCAGGGCGGCCAGGCGCAGTTCCCCGGCCGGCGCCTTCGCCAGCCATGCCGAGACGGCGCCGCGCGCGTCGAATTCTCCCTGGATCGGCCAGTAAAAACCCACGCATCGCGGCGCGCGGCGGGCCAGTTCGTCAGCGAGCCTCGCGGCGAGCGCGGCGTCGCGCACCTCGCGTGCGTCGAGGTGGTTGCGCACGGCCAGCAAAGCCCGCCGCAATTGGGCTTTGCCGGACGTCTGCGCCGCCGATCGGGCGGGGTCCCGTGCTATGCTTGAACTCACTTTTTACCCGACGCTCCACGAAGATGTCCGAACGTTTGACCCGAGTATATCGCGCCGCCGCGCTTGCCCTGAGCGCCGCGGCGCTCGTCGCGTGCAGTACGACCCAGGCAACCGGTCGTCCCAAGGCGCCGGCGGCGGCCACTCGCGCCGCGCCTTCGGCCGACGTGCTCTCGCAACGCTCGCCCGACGACATCTTCGTACAGCTGCGCGAAGCGGCGCGCACCAACGACGCCCCGCGTGCCGCGGCGCTCGCGGCCATGCTCACCGATTACGACGTGCCGTCGTATGTGCAGTACTTCCAGATCAAGCCGCGCATGTTCGACCGCTCGGGCAAGGCGCTGCTCGACACGCCCGACGACGAGATCCGGGCCTTCCTGCGCACCTACGAGGGCCAGGCAATTGCCGATCGCCTGCGCAACGACTGGCTGCTCGTGCTGGGCAAGCGTCACGACTGGCAGACGTTCGACGCCGAATACCCGAAGTTCGTGCTCGACGACGACACCCAGGTCAAGTGCTACGCGCTGATGTCACGGGCCGCGCGCGGCGAGAACGTGACGCAGGCGGCCATCGACCTGCTCACCGCGCCGAAGTACTACGGCGAGGGCTGCGTCGACATGATCGGCACGCTGGCCGCGAACGGCCAGTTGCCGCGCAAGGAGGTCTGGCACCAGATCCGCCTCGCCTACGAGGAAAACTACACCTCGCTCGGCAAGCAGATCGCCGATGCGCTCGGCAATGTGCGTCCCGACGACAGCCTGCTCGATATGGCGGCCTCGCGTCCGGCGCAGATCCTCTCGCGCGGCGTGGACGGCTCGGAGGCCTCGCGTCAGCTCGCCCTGCTCGCGACCGTGCGCATGGCGCGCAGCGACGCGATGCTCGCCGCGAGCAGCTTCGCGGGCATTGCGGGCAATCTCTCGCAGGACGAGCGCGCCATTGGCTGGGGCGCCATCGGCATGCGCGGCGCGCTGTCGCAGAACCCCATGGCGATCAACTGGTACCGTCAGGCGGGCAACGCCAAGCTCTCGAATACCGCGCAGGAGTGGAAGATCCGCGCCGCGCTGCGCGCTGGTGACTGGAACCTCGTGCGCACGGGCATCGAAGCGATGCCGCAAGCGCTGCGCGACGACGGCGTGTGGACGTACTGGTATGGCCGCGCGCTGCGCGAAGCCGGGCAGGGCGAGGCCGCCCGCGCGCAATTCCAGAAGATCGCTTCGCAGCCGAATTTCTACGGTCAGCTGGCCAACGAAGAGCTGGGCAACAAGACGACGCTGCCGCCGCGCACGACCGTCACGAAGGCCGAGGTCGACGCCAACAGCGCGAATCCGGGCTTTCGCCGCGCCGCGAAGTTCTACGACCTCGGGCTGCGCTTCGAGGGCAACCGCGAGTGGAACTGGGAGTTGCGCAACATGACGGACCGTCAGTTGCTCGCCGCCGCACAGTACGCCAACAAGATCGAGCTGTTCGACCGCGCCGTGAACACGGCCGATCGCACCAAGCTCGAGCACGACTTCACGCTGCGCTACCTGATGCCGTTCCGCGACAAGGTCGAGCCGCGCGCGGCCGCCGTCGATCTGGACGAAGCCTGGGCGTATGGCCTGATTCGTCAGGAGTCGCGCTTCATCATCAACGCCCGTTCGTCGGCGGGCGCCGGCGGGCTGATGCAGATCATGCCGGCCACGGCGAAGATGGTCGCCAGGCAGATCGGCATGGACTATCAGCCCGGCATGATGCACGACATCGACACCAACATTCGTCTGGGCACGAGTTACTTGGCGGACATCTACAACAAGTTCGACGGCTCGGCCGTGCTGGCCTCCGCGGGCTACAACGCCGGACCGGGACGCCCGCGCGCGTGGCGCTCCACGCTGGATCGGCCGGTCGAAGGCGCCATCTTCGCGGAGACGATTCCGTTTAACGAGACGCGCCAGTACGTCGAGAACGTGCTGTCGAATACCACGTACTACGCGGCCCTGATCACGGGCCGTCCGCAATCGCTCAAGGAGCGGCTCGGCATCATTCTGCCCCAGTGACGGGCAAGGCCCGCGAGCCGCGAACCCACGGTCCTGATGCGGAGGTGACGCATGCGCTATAACGTTTGTGTCGTCGGTGGCACCGGTTTCATCGGCGGCCACCTGGTAGCCCGGCTCGTGACGATGGGGCACGTCGTTCGCGTGCCGACGCGGCGCGCCGAGGCCGCCAAGGCGCTCGGTGTGCTGCCGGGCGTGGAGCTCATCGAGTGCGATGTCCACGATCCGCGTGCGCTCGAGCGCGTGATTGCCGGCTGCGATGCCGTCATCAATCTCGTCGGCGTGCTGCACGGCGATCGCGGCACGCCATACGGCCAGGCGTTCGCGAAAGCCCATGTGGAGCTGCCGCGCAAGATCGCGCAGGCATGCAGCAATCGCGGCATCGACCGGATCCTTCACATGAGCGCGCTGGGCGCCGACCCCCACGGCCCGAGCATGTATCAGCGCTCGAAGGGCGACGGCGAGGCGGCCATTCGCGAGACGGGCATCCCGGCGACGATCTTCCGTCCGTCGGTGGTGTTCGGCCCCGGCGACAGCTTCCTGAATACGTTCGCGAAGCTCCAGCGTCGCCTGCCGATTGTGCCGCTCGCCTGTGCGAGCGCGCGCTTCCAGCCGATTTACGTGATCGACGTGGCGCAGGCGTTTGCCGGTGCACTCGAGAACGACGCCACGCTCGGCAAGACTTACGAACTGGGCGGGCCAGCCGTCTACACGCTGGAGGCCATCGTGCGTTTTGCCGGGGCGGTGTGCGGATGCGAGCGGCCGATCGTGCCGCTGCCCGACGGCGCCGCTCGCCTGCAGGCCGCGCTTTTCGAGAAGCTGCCGGGGGACCCGATCATCACGCGCGACAATCTCGACTCGATGCGCGTCGACAACGTGATGAGCGGCCCGCTTGCGCCCGAGCTCGGCCTCACGCCGAACGGGCTGGAAATCGCCGTCGACTATCTCGACGGCGATAGCTGGGAGCGCCGGCTGTCGGCGTACCGGCGTCTCGCGGGACGCTGAACGCCCCGGCGTCATTTCAATCGAGCGCGCCCGCATGAACGAGGCGCGCGTAAGGAAGACTCTCATGCAACTGATCGTCGCGAACAAAAAATACTCCTCCTGGTCGATGCGCCCGTGGGTGCTGCTCAAGCACTTCGGCATTGCGTTCGAAGAATGCAACGTGTGGCTCGCGCAGCCCGATACGCGCGAGCAGATCCTGCGCTATTCGCCTACCGGCAAGGTGCCGTGCCTCGTCGACAACGGCATCACGGTGTGGGACTCGCTCGCAATCTGCGAATACCTCGCGGAGAGCTATCCGCATCTGCCGCTGTGGCCGAAGTCGCGCGAGGCGCGCGCGCATGCGCGCAGCATTTGCGCCGAGATGCACAGCGGCTTCACGGCGCTGCGCACCAATATGTGGATGAACGTCGCGGCGCATTGGCCCGGCGCGGGCGCCACCCCCGAGGTGCTGGCCGACGTCCGTCGCATTGAGGCGATCTGGGAAGACTGTCTTGCGCGTTACGAAGGTCCGTTCCTGTTCGGCGACTTTACGATTGCCGACGCGTTCTACGCCCCCGTGGTCATGCGCTTCGCGACCTTCGAGCCGGCGCTGTCGGCCCGCGCGCAGGCATACGCCGATCGCATTCGCGAAGTGCCGGCCGTGCAGGCGTGGGCGGCGGCGGCGCGGGGCGAGACCCACAGCATCGCTTACTACGAAGTGCGTCCATGAAGATTTACGCGGTCGGCGGCGCCATTCGCGACGCCATGCTGGGCCTGCCCGTCAAGGATCGCGACTACGTCGTCGTGGGCGCCACGCCCGAAGAGATGGTGCGGCGCGGCTTCAAGCCGGTAGGCCGCGACTTTCCGGTGTTTCTTCATCCCACCACGCGCGCCGAGTACGCGCTCGCCCGTACCGAGCGCAAGACCGCGCGCGGCTACCATGGCTTCTCGTTCTACTTCGCGCCCGAGGTCACGCTGGAGGAGGACCTCGTGCGGCGCGACTTCACGATCAACGCCATGGCGCGCGAAGTTCTGCCCGACGACAGCCTGTCCGAAGAGCTGATCGATCCCTACGGCGGCAAGCGTGACCTGGAGGCGGGGTTGTTTCGCCACGTCGGGCCGGCGTTTGCGGAAGATCCGGTGCGGATTCTGCGCTGCGCGCGCTTTGCCGCGCGTTTCACGGCGTTCTGCGTCGCGCCGGAGACGCTCTCGCTCATGCGGGAGATGACGGCCAACGGCGAGGTCGACGCGCTGGTGGCCGAGCGCGTCTGGCAGGAGATCGCACGCGGGTTGATGGAGCATCGTCCGTCGCGCATGTTCGATGTGTTGCGCGATGCGGGCGCGCTCGTGCGCATCCTGCCGGAGATCGATCGCCTGTGGGGCGTGCCGCAGCGCGCCGACTACCATCCGGAAGTCGATACGGGCGTTCACGTCATGATGGTGCTCGACTACGCGGCGCGCCAGGGCTATTCGCTGCCGGTGCGGTTTGCGGCGCTCACGCACGATCTCGGCAAGGGCACCACACCGGAGGACGTGCTGCCGCGCCACATCGGGCACGAGGGGCGCAGCGTGGGCCTGCTCGGGCCGTTGTGCGCACGTCTTCGCGTGCCCGTCGAGTGTCGCGAACTGGCGCAGGTCGTGGCGCGCGAGCACGGCAACATTCACGCGAGCGAGAAGTTCGGCGCGTCGGCACTGGTGCGTCTGCTGGAGCGTTGCGACGCGCTGCGCAAGCCCGAGCGTTTCGTGGAGATCCTGCAGGCATGCGAAGCGGATGCGCGGGGGCGGGGGGGGGACTTCGCCACGGCGCCCTATCCGCAGCGGGAACGCCTCATGGCGGCGCTCGAGGCCGCGCGGAGCGTCGATGCCGGCGCCGTGGCGCGCCAGTACGCCGATCAGCCGGCGAAGATCCGTGACGCCGTGCAGGCCGCGCGCATTGCTGCGCTCGAGGCGGCCGGGTTCAAGGACCCCGCCGCCTGAACGCCGTGGCGCGCAGCGGTTCTCGCTGCGCCCGGGCGGCCGGCGTGGGAACGGCGTCGCGCGAACGCCGAAATTACTCGAACGCCTTGTCGTTCGGGTTCGCGTAGAGCTGCTTGAGCTGATCGCTCATCGGGAAGTTGAAGTTGATGTGCTTCGGCGGCACCGGCGATTCGAACCACTTCTTGTACATCGCATTGATTTCGCCGCTCTTCATCACGCCGGCGAGCGTGTCGTCGACGAGCTTTTTGAACTCGGTGTCGCCGTGTTTCATCATGAAGCCATATGCCTCGAACGATTGCGGCGTGCCCGTCACGATCCAGTCGTCCGGGGTGCGGCCCATGGTGCGCGCGCCGGCGAGCAACACGTCGTCCATCATGAAAGCCTGGACGCGACCGCCCTGGAGCATGGTGAACGACTCGCCGTAGTCCTTGCCCGAGATGACGCTCATGTTCATCTTCTTGTCGTTGTTCATCTTGTTCAGAATGCGCTCCGACGTCGTGCCCGCGTTGGTCACCACGGGCTTGCCGGCCAGATCCGGGAAGTCCTTGATGCCCGAGTTCTTGTTCACGAGCAGGCGGGTGCCGGCGATGAAGAACGTATTCGAGAAATTGACCTGCGCCTGACGCGCCTTCAGGTTCGTCGTCACGCCGCATTCGATGTCGACCGTACCGTTCTGCACGAGCGCAATACGGTTTTGCGACGTCACGGGAATGAAGCGCACCTGCAGATCGGGCTTCTTCAGACGCGTCTTCACGCTGTCGACGATCTTGTTGCAAAAGTCCTGCGAGTAACCGATGACGTTGTGGTTGTTGTCGTAGTACGAGAACGGAATCGACGACTCGCGATGGCCGATCGAGATGACCCCGCTGCTCTCGATCTTCTGCAGCGTTTCCGATGCGGGCTGCGCCGTTGCGGCCCCCGCCGCGACACTCATCGCCACGCCCAGCATTACCCCGGTCCATCGCATCTTGATCATGTCCTGCTCCTGAAATGGTCTCACGTCGATATGAATCATTTGTTGCATGGTAATTTTTTTTGCAACATATGATCAAATGGTCGTTAACCCTAGCGGAGCGGGGCCCGTAGGGCGAGAGGACCCCACCGGGACGTGAAAGCGCGGTGCGGTGGGTCGTTGGGAGGAGGGGGCGGAACATGCACCGCCCGCCGAAGTGCGGCGGGGGGCGGCGGGGGGCGGCGGGGGGCGCCGGAGCGGTGGGGGGCGCGTTGCAACGGTTGTTGCGGATCGATGCGCTGCGTTACAGGACGCGGATCAGCAAATTGAAAACGAGCGAAAGCAGGACGGTCGAGGCGAACGGGAATACCACCTCACGTCCGCGCCAGCGGATGCGCACATCGCCGGGCAGACGGCCGATGCCGATCTTCGCGAGCCAGGGCGAGGCTGCCGACAGGACGCATATCGCGAAGAAGATCGTGAACATCCAGCGAAACATCGGCGAGGCCTCTCGATGAGAAGGAGGGAAGGCGCGGGCGTGGTCGACGTCAGAGGGCGTGACTGCGCTCGCCCGTGGCGAAGCCGATCAGTCCGGCCCATTCATCCATGCCGCGCCCGAACGCGATGACCTTGAAGAGCTCGCCCATTTCGGCTTCCGACAGCAGCTTCTGCGCGGCGGCCGCTGCCGGCAGATACGTCTTGGGATCGCTCGGATCGAGCGCGCTCATCAACTCGACGATACCGGCGTTCATCAGGAAGCGCGCCTGCGACGTGAAGCCGAGCAGATCGAGCCCGGCTTGTACGCCGGCGTCGGCGATGCCGGAAAATTCAACGTGCGCCGTGATGTCCTGCAGGCCCGGATAGTAAAACGGGTCGTCGTGCGCGTGATGACGGTAGTGGCACATCAGCGTGCCCTGTGCACGCTGCGGATGATAGTACTCGCGCGCCGGAAAGCCGTAGTCGACGAGCAGCAGCACGCCGCGCGCGAGCAGCGGCGCGACGCTGCGCACGAAGGCCGCGGCAGCTTCATGCGTTTCGGTCAGATATTCCTGAGCCGGGGGCAGCGCCGCGAGCGGCGCGAGCGCCTCGGGCAATGCGCCGTCGTACCGCCGCTCTTCCCAGGCGAAACCGTCGGGCGTGCAGACCACGCCGCGCTCGAACCAGACCGGTCGGCCGTCCTGGCCGTTGGCCGGGGCGCGGCGCGCCCACAGGCGCACGGGCATGGCGTCGAGGACTTCGTTGCCGAGCATGACGCCGTGAAAGGCGTCAGGCAACTGATCGAGCCAGCTCACGCGATCGAGCAGATGCGGGGCCACACGGGCGATCGTGTCGCGCTGGCGCGCACGCAATTCGCCAGAGAGTTCCATGATCGAGTAACGCTCGCAAGGCGCCCCTTCGGCTTCGAGGGCAAGGAGCAGGTCCGCGGCGAGCCGCCCGGATCCCGCGCCGAATTCGAGCACCTTTGCATCGCCCGTCTGCTCGAAGATCTCGCTGACCTGGCGTGCAAGCGTGCGCGCGAAGAAAGGCGTGAGCTCCGGTGCGGTGACGAAGTCGCTGCCGTCGGCGGCCAGACGGCCGAACTTGGCGGCGCCCGCCGCGTAGTAGCCGAGGCCCGGCGCATAAAGCGCCAGCTCCATGAAGCGATCGAACGGGAGCCAGCCGCCGGCGTCGCGGATGGCGTCGGCAAGGTGCGCCGTGAGGCGACGCGAGTGTTCGAGCGCGTCCGGCTCCGGAACGGGTAAACTATGGGGTTTCGGTGCGGCCTGATTCATGCGGGCATTGTAACGGAGTCGGTGCAGACTGGCTGCTGGCGATGACGATGCCTCTGCGGTGACCGATTTCGGTGGATTTTTTGGTGATTTCCTCCGATTTTCAGTCATTTTCGCCAGTTTTCCGCCGGTCGGGGCGGGCGGATGGTCCGAACCCGAAGCGCCCCGAACGCCCGTCTGCCAGCGAGCGGGGCGTGCGGGCCGCACACCGTCCCGTGCCCCGGCCGCACCGGGATCGTTTCAGGCCCATCCGCTGACCCGCCCATTGACAGGAATTGACAGGAATTCGCCGCATGACCGTTGCATCGACGCCACGCTCCACGCCTGCCGCAAGCGAGCTCACCCGCACGTCCGACGTGCCGCGTGTGGCGCTCGTGACCGGCGGGGCGCGCCGCATCGGCCGGGCCATTGCGTTGCGGCTCGCGGCGCAGGGCTGGGACGTCGCCGTTCACTACGAACGCTCGCACGACGAAGCACTCGAGACGGTCGCTGCCATCGAGGCGCTCGGCCGTCAGGCGGTAGCGCTGCAGGCGTCGCTCGCCGACGAGGCGGCGACGGCCGGGCTGGTCGGGCGTTGCGCCGCGTCGCTCGGCGTACCGGGGTGCCTGGTGAATAACGCGTCGCGATTCGAGTACGACTGTGCGCAGGACTTCGGCTACGAGGCGCTCGAGCGCCATATGCGGGTGAACGCCGGCGCGCCGCTGGTGCTCGCGCGCGAAATGCACGAGGCGCTGGGCGATGCCGGGCGCGGCGTCGTCGTCAACCTGCTCGACCAGAAGCTGGCGAATCCGAATCCGGACTACCTGTCGTACACACTGTCGAAGGCGGCGCTCGACGCGGCGACGACATTGCTCGCGCAGGCTTTCGCGCCGAGGCTTCGAGTGGTCGGCGTCGCGCCTGGCGTGACGCTGCTCTCCGTGGACCAGACGCCGGCCGGCTTCGCGGCGGCGCATGCCTGCACGCCGCTGGGCGCCTCGTCCACGCCCGAGGACATCGCGCAGGCCGTGGCGTATCTGGCCGATGCTCCGGCCGTCACCGGCACGGTACTGTACGTCGACGGCGGGCAACACCTCGCGAGCTCACCGCGCGACGTGAAATTTCTGACCGAGCCGGCCGACGCCGACCGGTCTCGTTGATAGTCATTACGAGTTTTCAAAATGCATAGCGCTCTTTCCCACCCTCGCCTGATGGACTGCCGTCGCATGTTCCTGCGCGACTATGAAGTGTTCATCAACATCGGCGTGCACGATCACGAGAAGCGTGGCGAGCAGCGCGTGCTGATCAACGTCCAGTTGTTCGTGCCGCTCGCCGAGAGCACGCCGGTGGCGGACAAGCTCGAGGAAGTCGTCGATTACGACTTCATGCGCCTCACGATCGCCAGGCGGGTGGGGCAGGGCCATATTCATTTGCAGGAGACCCTTTGCGACGACGTCGCGCGTGCGCTGCTGGCGCATCCGCGCGTGCGTGCAGTGGGCGTGTCGACCGAGAAACCCGACGTTTATCCCGATTGCCACTCGGTGGGCATCGAAGTGTTCATGATGAAGGATGCCTGACATGAGTGCCGTCATGCCCGAGACCGGTGCGCCGCTTGCCGCGACCGGAAATGCCACTGCCGACAGCGTGAAGAAGGCGCAGAAGCTCGCTTTCGAGAACAACAAGCTGGAAAAGCGCCTGTTCCGTCTGACGGGGCAGGCCATCGGCGACTACAACATGATCGAGCAGGGCGATCGCGTCATGGTGTGCATGTCCGGCGGCAAGGACAGCTACGCCATGCTCGATATCCTGCTCAAGTTGCGCGAGCGCGCGCCGATCGACTTCTCGATCGTGGCCGTCAACCTCGATCAGAAGCAGCCGGGCTTTCCCGAGCATGTGCTGCCCGATTACCTGCGCTCCATTGGCGTGGAGTTCCACATCGAGAACCAGGATACGTACTCGATCGTCAAGCGCGTGGTGCCCGAAGGCAAGACCACGTGCTCGCTGTGCTCGCGGCTGCGCCGCGGCATTCTGTATCGCGTGGCGGGCGAGCTCGGCGCGACCAAGATCGCGTTGGGGCACCACCGCGACGACATCATCGAGACGGTGTTCCTGAACCTGTTCTATGGCGGCAAGCTCAAGGGCATGCCGCCCAAGCTCCAGTCGGACGACGGCAAGAACGTGGTGATCCGCCCACTCGCCTACGTGCGCGAATCGGACCTGGAGCGATACGCCGAATACAAGCAGTTCCCGATCATTCCGTGCAACCTGTGCGGCAGCCAGCCGAACCTCAAGCGCGCGGAGATGAAGGCGCTCATCCGGCAATGGGAGAAGCAGCATCCGGGGCGCATCAAGTCGATTTTCAGCGCGCTCTCGAACGTGATTCCGTCGCACCTGATGGACGCGAGCCTCCACGACTTCAAGAATCTTCGCGCGACGGGGCAGCCCGACCCGCTCGGCGATATCGCATTCGACGAAGCACCGTGCGGCGACGAGAACGATGCGGGCATCATTCGCATCACGCAGTTCGACGACTGATCGCCGGTCGCTGGCTCGTCCCAACTTGCCCCAACTCGCTCCAGCTTGCCTCGGCCGCTCAACGTACTCTGACTCGCGGGTAGTCCCGCATGAGGCGCCGGACTACCCGATCCCGACAACCGCATTCCCGATTTCGTAACCTCACGACGCCATGAATATTGTGATTCTCGCCGCTGGTATGGGTAAGCGCATGCGCTCGAAGCTACCGAAGGTGCTGCAGCCGCTCGCTGGCCGACCGCTCCTGTCCCACGTGATCGCTACGGCGCGCAAGCTTGCCCCGCAGCGGCTCATCGTGGTGATCGGGCATGGCGGGGACGCCGTGCGCGAGGCCGTGGCCGGCGAGGGCATTGCGTTCGCCGAGCAGGCGCAGCAACTGGGCACCGGCCACGCCGTGCAGCAGGCCGCGCCGCTGCTCGACGAATCGGCGCCCACGCTCGTGCTCTACGGCGACGTGCCGCTCACGCGAGCCGAGACGCTGCAGGCGCTGCTCGAAGCCGCCGGCCGCGACAAGCTGGGCGTGCTCACGGTGGATCTGGAGAATCCGTCGGGCTATGGCCGTATCGTGCGCGACGCCGCGGGCAACGTACAGCGCATCGTCGAGCAGAAAGATGCCAACGAGGCCGAGCGCGCCATTCGCGAAATCAACACCGGCATTCTCGTGGCGCCCACGCGCGCGCTCAAGGGCTGGCTCGGCGGGCTCAAGAATCAGAACGCGCAGGGCGAGTACTACCTGACCGACGTGATCGCCTGCGCCGTGGCCGACGGCGTGCCGGTCGTCACCACGCAGCCGGCCTTCGCGTGGGAGCCCAACGGTGTGAACGACAAGGCGCAGCTCGCCGAGCTCGAGCGCGACTATCAGCGCAATGCGGCCGGCGCGCTGCTGGCCGCGGGCGTCACGCTCGTCGATCCGGCGCGTTTCGACGTGCGCGGTGAGATGACTTGCGGCACGGACGTCACCATCGACGTCAACTGCGTATTCGAGGGCAAGGTAACGATTGGCGACGGCGCGTTCATCGGCGCGAACTGCGTGATCCGCAACAGCACCATTGGCGCGGGCACCCGCATCGAGGCGTTCAGCCATCTGGACGGCGCGGTGGTCGGCCGCGACGCGCACGTGGGGCCGTATGCGCGGCTGCGCCCCGGCGCCGATCTTGGCGACGAAGTTCATATCGGCAACTTCGTCGAAGTGAAGAATGCCTCGCTCGCCAAGGGCTCGAAGGCCAATCATCTGGCGTATGTGGGCGACTCGACCGTGGGCGAGCGCGTGAACATCGGTGCGGGCACCATCACATGCAATTACGATGGCGCGAACAAGCATCGCACGGTCATCGAGGACGACGTGTTCGTCGGTTCCGACACGCAGCTCGTGGCGCCGGTGACCGTGCGCCGTGGCACGACCATCGCCGCCGGCACCACGGTCTGGAAGGACACGCCCGAAGGCGCACTCGTGCTCAACGGCAAGACGCAGGTGGCAAAGGAGGGCTACGTCCGCCCGCGCAAGCAGAAGCGGTAAAATCCGCAGTCATGTGTCGGTGCGCGAGCGGAGTCGCGCGTCGGCGAATCCAATACGGATCGGGATGGGTCCGAGTCATCGAGCCAGGGCCTCTGGCGTAAAGGAAAGCGAATATGTGCGGCATTGTCGGCGCGGTGGCGCGACGTAATGTAGTACCGGTGTTGGTCGAAGGGCTGCGTCGTCTGGAGTACCGCGGCTATGACTCGTGTGGCGTGGCCGTGCTGAAGGACGGCGTGCCGCAGCGCGCGCGCAGTGTGTCGCGCGTGGCCGATCTCGACGAACAGCTAACGCAGACGCATCTGGCCGGGCAGACCGGCATTGCCCACACCCGGTGGGCGACGCACGGTGCGCCAGTCACGAACAACGCGCATCCGATCTTCTCGCGCGACGAAGTGGCGCTGGTGCACAACGGCATCATCGAGAACCACGAAAGCCTGCGCGAGGAACTGCGCGGCCTCGGTTACGAATTCGTGTCGCAGACCGACACCGAGGTGATCGCTCACCTGATTCATCACCTCCTCACGAACGGCGCGGCCGGCGATCTGTTTCGCGCGGTGCGGCTGGCCACGCGACGTCTGCATGGGGCGTATGCCATCGCCGTGTTCCGCAAGCAGGAGCCGCATCGCGTGGTGGGCGCACGCGCGGGTTCGCCGCTGGTGGTCGGGGTGGGCGAGGGCGAGAACTTCCTCGCTTCCGACGCCCTGGCGCTGGCCGGCACCACCGATCAGTTCATCTACCTGGAGGAGGGCGATGTCGTCGAGCTGACGCTCGACGGCGTGACGATCGTCGATCGCAACGATGCGGACGCGCAGCGTGAAGTTCGCACGGTGCAGGCGTATTCAGGCGCGGTGGAGCTTGGCCCGTACCGCCACTACATGCAGAAGGAAATCTTCGAGCAGCCGCGCGCCATCGGCGACACGATGGAGGGCGTGGAGGGCGTTTCCCCCACGTTGTTCGGCGATAAGGCCGAAGCCGTGCTGAGCGGTATCGACTCGATTCTGATTCTCGCGTGCGGCACGAGCTACTACTCGGGCATGACGGCGAAGTACTGGCTGGAGTCACTCGCGCAGATCCCTACGCAGGTCGAAGTGGCGAGCGAGTATCGCTATCGCGACAGCGTGCCGAACCCGAAGGCGCTGGTCGTCACCATTTCGCAATCGGGCGAGACGGCCGACACGATGGCGGCGCTGCAGCATGCGCAGTCGCTCGGCATGACCAACACGCTCGCCATTTGCAACGTGGCGACGAGTGCGATGGTGCGCCAGACGGCGCTGCACTATCTCACGCGCGCGGGGACGGAAATCGGCGTGGCGTCGACGAAGGCCTTCACGACGCAACTGACCGCGCTGTTCCTTCTGACGCTGACGCTCGCCAAGCTGCGCGGCCGTCTGTCTGCAGCGCAAGAGGCCGATTACCTGACGCAGTTGCGTCACCTGCCGGCAGCGCTCAACAGCGTGCTGGCGCTCGAGCCGCAGATCATTGCGTGGGCGGAGGAGTTCGCCCGTCGCGAGAACGCGCTGTTCCTCGGACGGGGTCTGCATTACCCGATCGCCCTCGAAGGTGCGCTCAAGCTCAAGGAAATCTCGTATATCCACGCCGAGGCATATCCGGCGGGCGAACTCAAGCACGGCCCGCTGGCGCTGGTGACCGATCAGATGCCGGTGGTTACGGTCGCGCCGCGCGACGCGCTGGTCGAGAAGCTGAAGTCGAACATGCAGGAAGTGCGGGCGCGCGGCGGTCAGCTATACGTGTTCGCGGATGCCGACACGGAGATTTCGAGTGCCGAGGGCATCCACGTCATTCGTATGCCGGAACACTACGGCCTGCTCTCGCCGATTCTGCACGTGGTGCCGCTGCAACTGCTGGCGTATCACACCGCCTGCGCACGCGGCACCGATGTCGACAAGCCGCGCAATCTGGCGAAATCGGTGACGGTGGAGTGACACGGGATTCTGCTCGGACTCGCTGTCTAAAACAAATAGAAGCGCTTCAAAACACCCGCAAAGTTCTGAATATATGAGGGTCTCCTCCCATGGGAGCCGACCCGATAAGGCCAACGATGCTTTTGCTCGTTGGCTTTTTTTTCGCAAAAACTCCCGGAAACACCTCTTCCCTTTCCTCCAGCGCAGGCGCCACGTGGCTGTGCGGCGCCGGACGTATTAAATATGACGCCGGTCACATCCGTGCAGGAAATGACCTTGTGAGTTCGACGCCACTTCGGCAATGGAACTAACGAACTTCGTGGCGTACTACGGCGGGCGGGGTCCACGCGCCCGTTGTGGTCTCCATCTTCGGCCAATAAGCCCGGATGTACAGGGAAAAATCACCACTAGCCGGAGCGGGCAGCCAGTTCGCGGCGTGTGCGCTGTCGGGAGGCGTCGATTGCACGTATAGCGTCAACGACCCGTCGTCGTTGTATTTCAGGTCGCGGTTTTTTGTGCCGAGAGAGTATCGCTTGAGGCTGTTCGGAACAAAGAAGTGATGCTCGTTGTAAAGCGTGAGCGACCAAAATCCATTCACCGGCGGTGTGGCGCCTTTGGGGAACGTGACTGTGTACGCCTTTGCGCCGTTCAGTCGCTGCCCGTCACTGTCGAAGTCCTGGTAAAAATACTTTGTCTCCGAAGGACCGTTGACGAAAATATTCGATTTTGCGACGGCCGTCCGGGTGAGGTAGTCGACGCCAAAGGCGGCATTGTTGTTCGTCGTGGACCAGTGGTTGGGCAGCGGGATGCCGAAATTCCGGAATTCGAATAACGGCGCGATCAGTTGAGCGTCTGCAAGCTTTAGCTCGTCATCAATGGCTTTGCGCATCGCCGGGCTTGACTTGGCCGCATCGGCCAGGGCGAGCGCTTGTGCGTACATGGATTCCTCGCCGGGGAGTGCCGGGGAGTCCGCGAGCGCTGCCGGAAGCACGTCGATAAACTTCTCCGGCACAACCCAGGACGTTTCACTGTCCCCCGAGTCCTGTGAAGGCACGCGCTTGAGAGAGCGCCAATCCGTGTGCTTGAACTTGCCATCGTACTGTGCCAGCGGATACATCATGACGCTGCCAAGAACTTCCTGAATCGCCGCCCGGTCGGCAGCCGTATCGTCCATAAACACGCGCGGAATCACGTTGCCAATATTGGTGGAAGCGCGAAACACCCGGGTAATACCTGGCGGAACATCGCCTTTCCAGTTTGGCCCCACCAGCATGTAAAAGCCGGGTTGGGTGTTGTACATCTTGCCGAGCTGCGCAAAGCTGTCGGTTCGCCCATCCACGACCTGATAGACCCAGAACCGGTTGCCAAAGTCCGGGACCTGGATAACGACGGGCGAAATATCGAGGGCCAGCAATCCTCCCCCATAAACGACGTCCTGATTAGGGCAGGCAACGAGACGAACATCCGGCGGGAAATAGTCCGTCAGTGGAGTTGCCCCTGTAACTCAGGACACGCGGACACCGTTAGGTTGATGACACCGCATTACGCCTGAACTCGCGAGGCGAGCGGTATTTCAGGGC